>NZ_LRDR01000070.1:0-448 GCF_001541635.1 Acinetobacter sp. LMB-5
AATACTACACACCAAGGGGCGGCTAAACCAACTATCAATACAAAAAGGCTCGGCTAAAGACTTTACTCCAGCAGAGCTTAATCGTGAAATAGAGGCACACAATACCATAAAGAGTGTTTATCAGGATGTGAAACGCCTCATCAGCGAGCTAAGGTTGTCACAAGGGAACTTGAACTATTACGCTTCTATTATCCGGCATCAATCTATTTACAAAATTCGTCGATTTCCTGAATGGCAGGGGCTGTTGTATATGGTGTGCTATTTATTCTTTCGCTACCAAGAAACGAATGACAAGTTAGTGACAGCCTTTCAGTATGCGACTCGAAAACAAAGAGAAGCCGCCTCAGCGGCAGCGAAGCAGCAAATAGCCGATGAATTAGAAGTGGTTAGGGACAAGCTAACCCATGCAGGCAGCATATTGAAGCTTTTCGTGGATGACTCAGTGAGT
>NZ_LRDR01000071.1:0-447 GCF_001541635.1 Acinetobacter sp. LMB-5
AAAGCCCCAAGCGGATCAAGCCTTTCGTCGGTTCTACAGATACAATCTTCACACCATCAAGCGTGATGCGCGGTTCATATTTTGCTACCGACTCGGCAATGGCCACTTGAAGCTTCGACATAAACCACATCGGTTTATCTAAATACGACAATGCATCAGCAGCGTAGTCTGGCAAATAGACACGTTCCATTTTGCTGGTATAGATGATCATGTATAGCGATTGCTTAATATCATCGATTAATGTGGCGTTTCGCCCCTCGCCACCAAGTTTGAGTGAGTAAATCATATCACACCTGTTTTAATTCGTTTAAAAACCAGTTTTAATTGTTTTAAGATTTTATTTTCGATAAATGTTACCAATGAAATTTAAACGCCCTTAGAATGCGATACAGGGCGTTTTACGTTGGGGTTTGTTTATCGTCTCAAATAGCGAAGAAGACGACTAAG
>NZ_LRDR01000072.1:0-446 GCF_001541635.1 Acinetobacter sp. LMB-5
AAAATCGTCTTGCTCAATTTTGTAAGGGTCGATAATGCGCTCAGGAACGGGGTTGCCATCCTTGTTTAAACGCATACCTTTTGGGGCTTTTTGTTCAGTCATGCGACAATTTCCTCATGATTACGTGTTTCACAAAAATCGATACGAGCAGTTACCCATTTCAATTCAGTTTCATTTGGAGCGTAGATAGCCGCCGTTTTCCAATGGCATGTTGCTGCTTGATAATCACCCTTACGTTCCGCTTCTGCTGCATCAGTTGCATGCGTGCGGTACTTGTTACGACTTGCTGTTGTTGCCATGCGTTAATGTTCCTATTTGTTAAAAAAATAAATATGCGATAACGAGACCAATCCAAATCCCAACAACGACTTCACCCCAATCAAAACGGCGTGATTCAATGGATTTGATGCGCTCCTTTAAATCAGTAATAAGAGTTTCTTGGTGTT
>NZ_LRDR01000073.1:0-442 GCF_001541635.1 Acinetobacter sp. LMB-5
GTCACCTGTGCCGTTGCGATCGACTTGCGCAATCAGACCCGCCAATGACGGCGCAAACCAATCCACTTGGGTCGAGCCGTCATCTTGAATAACAAGAGGACGTGGCCAACATGGCATGTAGCGTTCATCACCGAACTGCTGCTTAAAGGCGTACGCTTCTTCTGTGGTGCTGATATCTTCCGGCATATCGCCCACCCAAACACCGCGAATAGGTTTTACTGCCGCAACCGCTAACGAGGCCGCGCCTGTTTTGTGCAAGATACCTGGAGCAAGATGGATTTTTGATGAGAAGCCGAATTTGTTTTTCGCTTTACGAAGCAAAGGCAGCGCTTCAATGAATGCTGCAAGCAATGCATCCGAGACGGCAGTGACCGTCACTTCGTACGATAGCGTTGACGACTGATAGGTCGCATCCCCAATCAGCTCTAGTGTGATGGTCGCC
>NZ_LRDR01000074.1:0-434 GCF_001541635.1 Acinetobacter sp. LMB-5
TTCTTGTCAGAGACACCATGGCAAAGACAAACGTACATATTCAAAACCTTTAAATTTCACTTAGGAATGAAATATAAACAAGAATCGTTCTTGTTACCAGTTGTATTAAGGTGAATTACAGAACGTTTTGTTATAACGATCTGGACCGTTTTAGCAGTTTTCAGTGACTTAGCGGATAGCTAAAAAGAAGAGAAAATCGAGTAGAACTAAGCTCATGTTTTTAAGGAATAAAAAGCATGACTAAGAATGATGGGCTTATAACCATATTGAAAAGAGAAATAGCAGGTATAAAAAAGGGAAGCCTTAGCTTCCCTTTTTCTAGCGCTTTCTTCAAAAAGAAGAAGAGTGCAAGATTACGATTAATTCAGTAAGAATTAGTCGAAGATCTTAGCAACAACACCAGCACCTACAGTACGGCCACCTTCACGGATAGC
>NZ_LRDR01000075.1:0-431 GCF_001541635.1 Acinetobacter sp. LMB-5
TATCTTCAAATGACTCAGTGGTGACGTCGTAGTTTTTGACCACCTCAACAATCTTGCTCTGCAGGACCTGCAAACCAATTTCTGAAACGTCAGTGTTGGGTCTATCTCGAAACTCATCTAAGAATTTCTTGGCAAAGCGATCACGTTCCTTTTGCTCTTCCAGGAACGTCTCCCATTTTTTGACTTCGCGATGCACACCTGCTCGGCTCACTTCCCACCCCTCATCTGAGAGAACGGCGGTGATGTCGGTCAGCGTCATCTGCTCCTTGTCGTACATATCGATAATGCGCTCGCTTAATCCTTGCAGCTCAATCTTCGATTTTTTGGCCACATAACCCTCTTATTTTTGTGTATTTAGATGCGCTCATTTTCGCGTGCGCGCGCGTCTGTGCGCGGCAGCAGCCATTGATAGGCATTAAGTCAAGGCACAA
>NZ_LRDR01000076.1:0-427 GCF_001541635.1 Acinetobacter sp. LMB-5
AATACGCCCCTTTGCTTGGCGATAAGATCTCATTGGATCAGTATTCTGCAGTATTAACCGCTGGTCGTCAGGCTGGCGTATGGAACTATGACAAACTAGGGGATAGCTTAAAAGAAAGCTTCCAAGCAAGGTTCAGTGATCAGGGTGAGTTCAACAAGTTAGTTGGTGATGACAACACGACTGGTGCCATTGAAGCCATTACCGATGACGAGGAACGCAAGAACGTTCTAACGGCGGCGTTAAGAATGCGTCATGCGGTAAATACAGGACAAGGCACCGATGAAGCCTATGCCGCCTTTATGCAGAGCTTAGTTCCTGTGATGGAAAAAGCGCCAGGAGTGGTCAAGCCTATTCTCGAAGCTGCAGGTGGTACGATATTGAGTGAGGATGTGGGCATCAAAGGCTTGAAAGCCATGATTGAAGCGCT
>NZ_LRDR01000077.1:0-426 GCF_001541635.1 Acinetobacter sp. LMB-5
CTCACCATCATCGAGTTAGTGTACGTTGCCGTGTATGCGCTCATGAACGCATCGATATCGTCATTGCCACTTTTGATTGCATGAGTGATGGCGTTGGAAAGTTTATTGGCCGTAAAAGAAAGCGCCTCATTTTCGAGGCGCTCCATTTTGGTCAGATTGTCTTTTTCAGCGCGCTCCACGTCTGTTAGAACAGCCATAGATGTTTCGCCTCCGTTGGGTCGGATAATTGAATGGTGCCGTCTTCATCAGTGATGGCGGACTTGAGAAGCGCTTTGAACTTCTTATCGTCCACTCGCATGCGGATACGGCCATTCATGTTGTTTGCCTGAAATATCCATTTGAATAACGTTTGGTTGAGCGCCTTGAACACCATCTTTGCATCAGCTTTAGCATAGAAGAACGCATTCTGTTGGTGCGTAAGCCCCA
>NZ_LRDR01000078.1:0-421 GCF_001541635.1 Acinetobacter sp. LMB-5
TCAACCCACGTACCCTTTTGGTTAATAAACCAAGGGCTGTAATCGAAAATGCTTTCAGCATTGTCTGTGTAGGAAAAAACTTTAAGCCAACCACGAATGCCGTAAGTAGCACCAAACTTGCCTACAACAATCTTTTCGTTGCTCATTGTTTCTTTACCTTTCATCGACATAAACTAGTTTCTACTTCTAAAGTAAAAAAATTAAGCCGCTTTTTGAGCGTCTTTAACTAGCTTAGCAACGCGGTCAGATAGAGACGCGCCTTGACCAACCCAGTGGTTAACGCGGTCTAGGTCTAGACGTAGACCTTCTTCTTGACCTTTTGCAGTTGGGTTAAAGAAACCAACTTTCTCGATGAAACGGCCAGTTGCAGCGTTGCGGCTGTCCGCTACTACGATTTGATAAAATGGACGCTTTTTAGCGC
>NZ_LRDR01000079.1:0-419 GCF_001541635.1 Acinetobacter sp. LMB-5
CTTCATTGCTGGACGTATAAGTAATGCTGGCAGCATGTGGATTAGTGATCACAACAGGAGACACTGTTGCGCCATCATCAATATAAGCGGTCGCGCTGGCAGAACTGAGCGTCACGCCCGATGTTGCTGGCTCTTCTGGTGCGTCCGGGAAATCAGAATCTTTACCCAGAGGAATGGCAATCACTGAATTGCTTTCCACATAGGTATGAATACGCTTAAGCGCTTTTGAAATGGAACCTTCACCGAAGAGTGCGTACGCATCATCGTAGTTAGTGGTGTGATTGAGCTGAATAGGCTCTGCCTTTTCGGACGTGCCGAAAATACCAATCACACTCGATGCAACATCGGTGACGGCCAGCGAACCTGTGGTGGACTCAACGGTATAAATACCGTGTAGAAATTCATCAGACATAATGCCC
>NZ_LRDR01000008.1:0-268289 GCF_001541635.1 Acinetobacter sp. LMB-5
GAGTAAGTCATCGCCAGCTCATTATTCAAACACCCCCATTCTAATGAATGGGGGTGTTTTTTATTGCGATAAAAAAAATCTAAATCCCCGAGTAACTTTAGAATGAATTATGATATAAATCACATTATTTAAAATGATAATAAGAGTATTAATCATGAAATTTTCAGAATTTAAAATATTTTCCTTCATATTGTCTACAATACTCAGTTGTAGTTCTATATATGCTAATGAAACTGTGAAAAGTTTGTATAGTACAAAAGCCTTTTTAAATATTTGTGTAAGTTCTAGAGGAAACCCTGAATTAATAAATAAACAAGCAAAAAATATGGGATTTATCCAAATGCCTAATGAATATGCTGCACATTTTTTAAAAGATTATAATGGTCATGCATGGATGATAAGTTCCTCTGAAGGAAAATTTGTTATTACTCAACTCGATAATGGCGTATGTTCATTATTTATAAATAAAGGAAATTCAACTGAAATTCAGAAGAATTTAGAAAGCTGGCTACCTCCAGAATCTACGGGCCTAACTTATAAAAAAGAAGTATATAAAGATAAGAATTTGACCACAACAAATTATATTATTTCTAAAAATGGGAAGGCTTTAGAAATATGGATATATACTAGTTCATCAGAAAAGAATGCTTCATTAGTTGCGGTTATTTCCCATCAAATGAATTAATGAAAGCAAGCGGAAGTAGAAGAGCCAATTTAATTAATAAAGGACTCTCCTAAAATTGATTATTTCAGTTGTCTACGCGCATGCTTTAGAGCAGTTCGAAGGCCTTCTTCTAAAGTCGGGTGATAAAAGGGTTTCTCTAGAATATCATTTAGCGTTAATTCTTCACCGATTATCCAGCTTAATAAATGGGCCATATGTTCAGTTGCTTCTGTAAATAGCTCAGCACCTAGAAGCTTTTGGCTTTTTCGTTCTATATAAACTTCAATAGCACCTTTATTTTTTCCAAGAACTATAGCTCTTCCTTGTCGTTCATAAGAGGCTTCGCCTGTAATAAAATCTATACCTTCATCTTTTAATTGCTTATAACTTTGACCTACGATCGCCATTTCAGGATGACTAAAGACAATTCCTAATGGAGTAAGCGTCTTAACTGAGTTTACCTGTGGATAATTTAAACAGTTATAAACAACTTTTTTACCTTCATGTGCTGCTTCATGTTGTAGTGGCGTTGAGGTGTAAGCGTCACCGACAACAAAAATTGGATATGTATCTAGCTGCTTAGTTTTAGCATTTACAGGTAATAACTTAATATCTTTGAATGAATTATCAATATTTTCTAGTTTTAAAGTATCAATTAAACTTGTACGGCCGGTTGCAGCTAAAACATATTCAACTTCGAGAGTTTTCTCTGTTTCATCAACTTGGTAAGTTAATACAGCGTTTTCCTTACTGCATTTAACTTCACTCGGTAAAGTCTCGAATAGAATTGTTAATTCTTTTCCTAGCTCTTTTTGAGCAAGCTGTTGAACTCTAGAACTGGTTAGGATTCCAATTCGTTTACTGCGAGCGAAGATTGTTGTTTCTACACCTAGACGATGCATAGCCTGTGCAATCTCAAGAGCGATCACACCACTACCAATTACAGCAATAGATTTAGGAAGTGTTTTTAACTCAAATATTTGGTCTGTTGTTATAAGCCGGTTTCCTAATTCTTGCTTCCAAATTTGATCATAATTAGGAGTTGAACCAACCGCCAAAATAAAACTTTTTGATTTGTACCGTTTTTCGTTAACTTCTACAGTTTGTGCATCAATAAAATGTGCCTTGCCAGAAATTTTATGCTCAGTCGGCCATTGATCTACATCTTTTAAAGTTGCTTGTGTAAATCTATCACGTAAAGTTTGTAAATGCTGCATCACTTGATCAGTATTAATATTTGCAGATATGTCTAAAGCAACCTCTTGAGCATTTTGAATGTCAAACATACGGTTTGCTGTAGAGATGAGAACTTTACTTGGCATACAGCCTACACGGGCACAAGTAGTATCCCATGGTCCATCATTTATAATTAAAATATTGTTGGTATGTTTAACGGCTTCTTTGTATGCGCTAATACCAGCAGTACCTGCGCCAATGATAATAATATCGAACATTGTCATTAAGCTATTTTAATAGATATTTAGAATATATAGAAAAACCCTCTTAAACAGAGGGTTTCGTCCTAATTATTTAGCTTTAAAATGTAAATTTTTGCATAAAAGGTGTTTTTAGGGTTGTTGAAACAGTACCATTCTGACTAACAGAAGACTGACCTTCAATGCTTATCCCATTAATAACATGCTTAAAGTCTAATGTGGTTCCATTCAAGCTTTGTTTGAAAGTAAAAATATTTTGTCCTTCTAAATAAATACTGCCATTAAATTTCTGTGCATTCGTTGTTGGTGATTCATTTTCAACTCGGCTTCCTTCAAGGCTAGTAATACTTGGTAGGCTCAATATTTGGTGATTATTAGCCATTACTTTATATGTCGCATTGTTCGTATTACCAGGAGTTGAGTTCACAACAAATGAAATTGGCTCTGCAAAAGGGACATTAGGATTGTCATTAATGAGTACGTTGAAACCAGAACCACCTTGAACTACATAGAGATCACCATCAATTGATGTATTATCTTTATAGACACTCATTGCACCCGTGGTTACTTCTTTTTCAGTTGGTTGGCCAGTCTCTGGATCTTGAACTAGAGCGGTTGTCGTAATTTTATAATCACTTGTGGCAGCATTAATTAATACGAATCTTTTTTGCTTGGTTTGTTCAAGTCCCCATGACTGTTGGAAAGGATAAGCAAACGCACCTGTAATAGTTACATCTTGAAAGTTTTTATCATTATTTTCATTTTCAAAAATATAAATTCTGGTATTTGATTGATAGTCCTGTAAGTTCGGAGATATATTGTCGTTTGCCAGTTTAATGTTCTTCAAGTCGTCTGCTGTAATATCAAAATCCCAATCATTATATCCAGTGAGTAAAGTTTTTATTTCTTCCCCTTTAAATACATAGCAGGCGCGGTAGTCTGTAGTACTCTTGATAAAACATTTATCACGATAGTGATCGGAGTACTTAGTAAGATCTACTTTTCGAATGTCTAAGGTTAACTTAAGTGGTCCTTGAGCAAAGGTATCTAGTGCATGATCAATATAACCTTTTGATTGCTTTTCATCATTAAGATCATAGGCACCAAATAGATATTTACCTTCTTGTTTTACATTATTTAAAACTGAGGTCGCTAACTCCTGATCTGGTGATGGAGTGATTGGTATTGTTGTAGAACCAGAATTTGAATTTTGATTATAGTAGCCATCATTGCCACCCCCACCACAAGCTGTCAAAAAAGCAGCCAAAGTAACTCCACATACTCCTTGAGTAAGTTTCATGATTATCCCCATTAAAATGATAAGTTATTTAAAATAATTTTTTAGGTTTATAAAATAACATATATTTCATGAGGTTGCTCATGATATTTATAGGCAGGGTAACTGATTAAATGCGTGTACCCATCGTTACCCCGACAGTAGGTTTTACTTGCATTGAGGAGCATGCGCTAATGATTAAACAGCTTAAAAGAACGAAAATAAATTTATTCATAGAAAATTAATAAATGAATCAAAAGATATAAATACTCTAAATTAATATTATTTTTAGTTCTGTTGAGTTCGTGCAGAGATATGCAAAATAATTTATCAAAAAACCCTACTTTAAAGAAGAAAATAGGGTTTTAAAGAGTACCAATTTTTTAAACTTAGTCGTCTAACAAATCCATTTGTTTCGCTAATTGATATAGATTATTTGAACGGTTTCCTGTGCGGCAGAACATCAGCACAGGTTTTGGCAATTCATTATAATGATTAGCAAAAGTACGTACATCTAGTTCAGTAATTTGTCCAGCTACAACAGGTTGATAAACATAGTCTAAGCCTACTTGACGTGCTGCTTCTTCAATCTGAGCGCTTGTAGGTTGTTCTGGGCCGCCTTCCATATCTGGTCGGTTATTAATAATAGATTTAAATCCTTTTTCTACAACTTGGCCAACGTGTTCTGGACCAATTTGACCTGCGAAACCAACATTATCTGACATTTCGTCACTCCAAAATTTAACAAAACCTCTTATGCTGTATCATAGCATTAAGCTTAACCTGAGATACAAGACACTAAAACGTTGTTCCTACATAGATAAAACTTATGTCATAGAACAGCTCTAGATTTTTAAAAGGCGATCAGGATGTTTTTTGTAAATTCATTACTTCGACCATAATGCCACGGAGCACATATGCACGCTTATACGGTTGAGCCTTTATATGTTCCATGTGATCAGGAAATGATCGCAGCTGACTTTTATATTCCAAAAACAAATAATAAATCTGCGGTAATTATCATGGCGCATGGTTTTGCCGGATTGCGTCAATTTAAACTCATTCAGTATGCCCAGCGATTTGCTCAAGCAGGTTACGCTGTTATTTTATTTGATTACAGATATTGGGGCGGCAGTACTGGCAAGCCTAGAGAAATGGTCTCCATCAATTCACAATTAGAAGATTGGAAGACAGTGATTCAGTATGCTTCGACTTGTAAACTTGTAGATAACCGAAGGATTGTGCTTTGGGGAACTTCTTTAAGTGGGGGATATGCGCTAAGCCTAGCTTCTGAGTTAAAGAATATTCAAGCAGTTTTAGTACAAATTCCATATGTAGATGGCGCTGAAACTGCCAAGCTCTATCCTTTACAGCGTTATCCCCAAGCATTAAAGCTATCGAGTCAGGATTATATGGGATCAAAGATGGGGCTTAATCCAAAGAGATTACCTGTTGTTGATCAACATAACCTATGCTTTATGCCTACTGCAGATAGTTATTATGGCTATTTATCGATTGTGAATCCTGATTATTATTGGAGTGGGGAAGTTCCTGCTCGTGTCTTTTTTAATCTGATGCGATACCGTCCAATCCAAGTTGTGCGCCAGATTAATATTCCTGTTTTATTTATTGCTGCACAAAAAGATTCACTTATTTCTATTGAGTCAAGCCGTGAAGCTGCGACAAATATTGCGCCTTTTGTGAGTTATCATGAATGGGATATGAAACATTTTGATATCTATCACGGTTCATGGTTTGAAAAAGCAGTGACAACCCAATTAGAATTTTTACATCAGCATATAGGAGTGATGTAAATGATTATTGTATGTGCATCGTGTGGTGCTAAAAACCGAGTTCCAGAAGAAAAACTTCCAGAACAACCAAGCTGTGGGCAATGTCATCAGCCATTACTACCGCTTGCACCTATTGAGCTAAATGAGCAAAATTTTAGTAACTACATCACGAATAGTGATCTACCTATTCTTATAGACTTATGGGCAGAATGGTGTGGACCTTGTAAAATGATGGCTCCACATTTTGCGCAGGTCGCAAAACAGAATCCAGGCGTTATCTTTGCCAAGATTGATACCGAAGAATCTCCTCGCTTGAGCCAAGCTTTTCATGTGAGAAGTATTCCGACACTTGTCTTAATGAATAAAACGACAGAGGTCGCGCGTATTAGCGGTGCGTTACGTGCGCCTGAATTGCAACAGTGGCTCGATCAACAACTTCAAACGAATTTCGGGAGCTAAGGTGTCAGAAGCTTATACCAAACCAGAAGGAATTTTATCCTTACAAACGATTGCCATGCCAGCAGATACAAACTGGAGTGGTGATGTATTTGGTGGATGGATTGTGTCACAAATGGACTTGGCTGGAGCAATTCACGCAGAACGTTTCAGTCGTGGTCGCTGTGCTACGATTTCTATTAATCAAATGACCTTTTTGGTTCCGGTAAAAGTTGGCTTTGTCATTAGCTGCTATACCAAGATCTTAAAAGTTGGAAATACTTCTATTCAGATGCAAATTGAAGTTTGGGATAGTCATGATGACTCTCGTGAACCAATACGCATTACTGAAGGAGTTTTTACCTTTGTAGCAGTAGATGTAAAAGGTAATAAGCGTCAAATACCTGAAGAAGCGAAACAGAAGTTTTTGGAAACTCAATAAGAATCAGAAAGCCTGAATCTTAGTATTCAGGCTTTAATTTTTATTCAAAAGAAAAACTAGTTTTTAGAAATTAAAACATCGTATTTGTATTTTTGCTTTGATCAGGAATATTTTGTATCACATCCCAATGCTCTACGATTTTTCCATTTTCAACACGGAATATATCAACAATTGCTCTTCCTCGATCTTTTTCATTTTCAGTCGAATGGACATGTAAAACGACAAGATTGCCTTCAGCAATCGCACGTTTAATCTCATTTTTAGCTTGCGGATTCTTTTGGAATTTTTCAGTGAAGAAATTAACGAAAGGTGCTTTCCCATCTGGAACATTAGGATTGTGCTGAATGTATTGTTGACCAATATAGCGGTCTGCATATTCTTTAACTTTATGTTTTAAAAAGACACCTTCATAAAAGTCGGTCACTATTCTTTTGTTTTGAGCACTTACTTTATCAATAGCTTCTGATTTAGCCGAAGTTACTTTACTGGTTTTAATGCTGGGTTCAGTCGCGTGAGCCGTTATTGTTGTAAATATTAAACTGGTAAATAAAGAGGAAAGAATTAATATTTTTTTCATTTTTAACCTCAAGATACAAAATATTAGTTTTATATCTTGAGGTAAATAACCGTCTAAAAATACTTTAGATTAGTTATTATTTCTTACGTTTAGGTAACCATGCCCAGAGCATTTGACATTGAATTGGTTCATTGCCTGCGTCATCAATCACAGTAACAGGAATCACAAGTTCGCCTTTCTCATTATCTGCAATAAACTTTTGTTGTTCAGCAGACAATGTTGCTGTAGCAGTCAAACCGCCTTCAACCACTTTTAAATAATCTACATGTAATGATTTGATTAATAAAATACGATTATCAGGAATATGTAAACCGGTTAGAAAACCTGTTGCAGTTTCTGCTAAAAGAGCCATAGCCGCGGCATGCACTCCTTTAATATGATTTTGCATATTTTTTTGGTTATCTAAACGGACAGTAACGTGGTTTGAGTCTACTTCCAGATAGCGGATATTTGCTGTACCCACCATTGGTACGATACGGCCAAACGCCTTGCTCCAAAGCGTGCTCCGAATACCTTTAGGGAATTTTGAAGTTGCTTTTACCAGTTTTGATAGACGATTGGATTGAGACATGGGATTACCTTAGCTTTAAATGGCCGACAAGATATTAATCTTTAAAGTTATTAAACTGTAATGGCACACCGAATTGTTGTTCACGTAAAAAAGTCATGACTTGTTGTAAGGTGTCACGCTTTTTATCAGTCACACGAATTTTGTCGCCTTGAATAGAAGATTGCACTTTAACGCCACTTTCTTTAATGGCTTTATTAATTTTTTTTGCAGTATCAGAGTCAAGACCATCTTTAAGTTTAATGACTTGTACAAAGTTTTTGCCAGAAGCCGCAGCTTTTTGTGGATCAAGTGCTTGAACATCAATTTTACGTTTATAAAAATGATTTTCTAACATGTTATAAACTTGTTCACACTGGAAATCACTTTCGGTACTGATTTTGATTTCTTTATTTTTTTCATTTAATTCGATAGAAACATCGTGACCACGGAAGTCAAAGCGTGTTGCAATCTCTTTTTGTGTGTTTTGTACAGCATGATTAACTTCAAATAACTCTAATTCAGAGACAATATCGAAAGAAGGCATAGTTTAGACCTTTACAAAGTGAAAGAATATTTGAGATGCTAAGAGGGTTTTCTTCATTTGCCAAGTGTTGTTTACATCAAAGGAGTGCACAATGATCCGTAAACAAGAAATTACAACATTTGAATTCCCAGAAAATGCTGTTATCTGGGATGTCCGTGATACTAATGCTTATGCAGAAGGGCATGTTAAAGGTGCGGTGAATCGCCCAATTAATGATTTGAATGCTGATATTTTGAACCAGGTCTCTGCGGGTCAGCCGATTTATATTTTATGTGGTGGTGGTAGCAAAGCTCCTCGTGCAGCTGAGAAACTAGAAGGATTGGATGCCTCGCGTGAATATGTCGTGCTGATGGGCGGGACACGTGCAGCTCGTGATGCTGGCTTGCCTCTAGAGCAGGGCGCATAAAAAAAGCACCTTCGGGTGCTTTTTTATTGAAGTGAATTATTGCGGTTTAAAATAAGGCTTTTTAGGTTTCACTTTCTTTTGGAACCGTTGAGGATTCAATTTTTGTAATAAGCGGTCTGGTACTGGACAAGCTTCTCCTAACATTTGAGCAACTAAGATTTCACTGCACAGCGGGGCAAATAAGAAGCCTTTAGAGCCAAGCCCAGCAAAAGTAGCAATTCGGCTATTCTCCTGCATTTTTCCAACCAGAGGAAAATAATCCAAGCTTTGTGCCCGTATAGATGCACGTCCTTGCCATGCCGAAGGTGATGGTAACTTTTCAGCATATTCATGGAATACACTGTGGATTAATTCAAAGTTATGCACATGGTCTTCGGGAAGTACATCTTGGTCTTCACGATTTGGGTAGAAAGACGCACCCAAAATCATCTGTGAAGCATCAAGTTGCATGCAATAGCCGCCATAGCTATACGCTTCATTTAAAGGTAAAGGGGCAAACGTATTATCAACCCAGCTCACTTGTCCACGTATTGGTTTTAACTGCGGATAGCTGTCAAATAAAGCAGCACTTTCTCGAGCACAGCACACAACGACATGATCTGCTTCTGCAATAACTTGATTATTGGTTTGCAATTGAACTTTCTTTTCACAAGAAACAAGTGCTGTGACATGGGCAATTTTGAGATTGATACATGGATGCTGCAAAATTTCATCACGTAATTGATGTGGTGAGACGGAGCCAGCCTCAGTTAGCAATATGCTTGAGTAATCAGTTTCAAGTGAGTTCGCTGAGTTAGTAACAACTTGAGCTGGATACTGATTTACCAAATCGAGAAGTTCATCTGCATTTTTCAATGCAATTTGTTGAATTTGAAGTGGACGGAATGCATTAAAATTTTTATAAAAATTTAAAGCATGTTGCCAACTTAAAGTCATGAGATGTTCATGACTTTGTTCAATTGGGCATAGTTTCGGATTAAGTAATGCCAAAGGGTTTCCAGAGGCACCCGATAATGCATTGTTTTGCTCGTATAAGGTCACTTGGTGGCCACGTGTTGCAAATGCCCACGCCATGCTTAAACCTGCTACACCAGCCCCTATAATCGCAATATGCTGTTGCTCTGTAGCCAATGTATGAGTTTGATCTAATTCTGTGAAACCTTCATCAGATTCAGGCAGATTCCAGACTGCTTTGAGCATTTCTCGTTTATGGCCAAAACCACGTGGACGAGAAATATCAATACCATGTGCTTTGAGTCCACGTTTTAGAATGCCAGCAACACTAAAAGAGGCAAATGTAGTGCCATAACCTGAAAGACGGACAATATTGTTTAAAACATTCTGTTCCCACATGTCTGGGTTGCAAGACGGTGCAAAGCCATCTAAAAACCACGCATTCACAGCTTTAGTTTTAGCCATGCTTGGGAAAATTTCTTGCGCATCTCCAAGCCATAAATCGATGCTAAAACGTTCTTTAGGAAAAGTTAAACGATGACATCCGGCAATAGGCAGGGGATATTGTTCAATTAACTGCTCTGCAAGTGGTTTAAGCTCATCCCAGACATTTAAAGCGCGAATAAGATCAGCTTTACTTAACGGAAATTTTTCTACGCTAATTGCGTGTAGATGGCTTTGATTATCAGGACGAACTTGCTGCCAAAGTTGCCAAAGTGCAAGAATATTTAAACCTGTACCAAAACCGGTTTCTCCTACACTGAAATATTCAAAATCTTTTAGATTAGCTAATCGTTCTGATAAGTCATTACCATTTAGAAAAACATGTCGTGTTTCAAGTAGGCCATTATCTTTAGAGAAGTAGACATCACCAAATTGTTTAGAAATGGGAATCTCGATACCATCGACAAATTCCCAGTCCAGCTCTGCTGTTTGGATACGGTTTGATACGTTCATTGAATTTAATAGATCGCTTGGTATTACCACTGGCGTCGACGTTTTGTATGAATATAACTAGCAATAAAGAAACCTAGCAATACACCACCCGCTAAGGTAACAGCGCCATATAAAAACATTTGCGCACTTCGTTCGCTTTGTAAGACTTGAACCTGAACAGAGAGATTATCATTTTTTAGCTGTAACTCTTGGTTCTGGGCCAATGCTTCAAGGTTGGCATGTTCTAGCTGTTTTAAGCGAGATGCTTGATCTTGAACCAGGGCTTTGATTTTTGCGTCTTGCTGTTGCTTGTTCTTTGCGAGCTGTTCTGCTGTAAGTGGTTGTGTTGCAGTTGGTGCTGTCGTCGCTGCAGTTTTGGCTCCAGTTGAAGATGTTGGAGCTGGTTTAGCGGCTTGAGTTGAAGGCGCACTTGGGGAGTGAGTTGCTGGTGTCGCAGCAGGTTCAACTGCTCCAGCAGTTGAACATATCAAACACAAGCCAAGAAAGCTTTTGATTGCAAGCTGCATGCGATTACCCTTTTGGAAATGCTTTATTAAACGGTTTTACATCAACGTGAGCATAAATGCCTTCTTTAAGAAATGGTTCTTCTTTTAACCATTCATCTAATGCTTCGCGACTGTCGAATTCAACAATCATGGTGCTACCAAAGAAGCCTGCTTGCGGATCATTAGGATCTTTTGGCATAGCACCCGCTGTAACAAGGCGGCCTTCATCATCGAGTTTTTGTAGACGTTCGATATGCTGAGGGCGTACTGCCAAGCGTTTTTCTAAAGTTCCTTCGTTATCGGTACAGCTTAGAACAAAAAAAGGCATGTAATCGTATCTCTATAATCAATCTGGAAGCACTTTAAGCGTCTGGTGACTTAAAATGTTTGCGTAAAATAATGAACTGAATAATGATAAATGAAAACATCACGATCATGTCACCAAATGCAGTAAATTCGCCCCAATATTTTCCACCGTGAAATAAAAATGCGAAGAATACATGCAGACAAGACATAACGACAAACATCGCAGCCCAAGCGAAATTGAGATTTTTCCAACCTTTTTCACTCAAATCTAAAATAGGGTCAAATAAGCGTTGAATGAGCGGTTTACGGTCTTTACCAAACCAAGGTGAAACCAAGAATGCGCCTGCGAAAACTAAATTTAAAATCGCAGCTTTGAGACGAATATAGAAATCGTCACTTAACATGAGGGTGATACCACCAAAAATGACAGTCATAAACAATACAAACCACTGTTGTTTATCAAGACGGAATTTTTGGAAAACGAATAGGGCACCATATACCACAAGCATTGAAATAATTAAGCCAGTCGTCGCTACAAGAATATTATTATTATCGGCACCACCAGCAGACCCGATCAGTTTCAGTAAAGGATGCTGGGTGTCAGTTGGATCAACTGTTTTATATAAATAGAAGAAAATAATTAATGGAACAAAGTCCAGAAGTGCTTTCATGTTAGAGTATCTGATCAGGTTTGGCGAATGGCATAGTATAAAAGATGCAAGGCATAGATTTACATACACATAGCAATATTTCTGATGGAACTTTGTCTCCGGAATTGCTGGTGCAAGCTGCTATTGATGTAAACTTGCATACGTTGGCTTTGACTGACCACGATACAATGGATGGGTTGCAGCGTGCAAAAATTGCTGCACAAGGTCATGATTTAAATATTATTTCTGGTGCAGAGATTTCTAGTCAGTGGTCGCGCCCAACCACTAAGAAGAGTTATGGTGTACATATTGTTGCTTTAAATATGCAAGATGAAGCACCAATTTTAGAAGCATTAGAACAACAAAAAAGAATTAGAGCGCAAAGAGCTAAAGTGATTTGTGAGCTATTAGAAAAATGTATTGGTTTTCAGATTTATGATGATGTTCTTGCCAAAGTAGAAAATCAGGCGGATAGGGTAACAAGAACTCATATTGCTAAAACATTGGTCGAGAAAAATGTCGTGACTCGTCCTCAACAAGCATTTGATCGTTTCTTAAAAGAAGGAAAACGTGCTTTTGTAAAGTTTGAAGGACTAAGCTTAAAAGAAACCATTGATGTGATTCATCAAAGTAAAGGCTTCGCAGTATTAGCACACCCGACCCGTTATGATTTATCTGCAACTAATGTTCGTTATTTAATTGAATTATTCGCGACTTCAGGTGGAGACGCAATTGAGTTACCTCCACAAATGGAACCTCTATCTACTCGCCAGATGATTGATCGAATGATTGAACAATATCAGTTGGCAGTTTCAATTGGCAGTGATTTTCATGGTGAAAATATGCCATGGATTAAACTAGGAAATACGCCTAAACCCACTGATAAGCAGCATGGGATTTGGGAACGTTTTCTTTAATCGAGCTCAGAGTAAGTTGTTATCTTGAGCTTGAATTGGAGGAGGTGTTGGTTTACCTAGAGTCCCTAATAACTCAATCTCGATACTACGTACCATTGCATCTAGCGGTAAATCATTACTTTGGGTACCAAAAGGCTCTTCAATTTCAGAGCTTAGAGCATCCAGACCCAAAAATGTGTATGCCAAAATTCCGACGAGTAAAGGTGTTGCTAATCCAAGCAATGAACCCAGACTAAACGGCAACATAAAACAGAAAAAATAGACTGTGCGGTTAAGTAAAACTGAATAAGCAAATGGAATAGGTGTATTGGCAATTCGGTCACAGCCAGTTTGTACGACGCTTAAGTCGGCAACATTCTTATTCATTTGTGCATAAATGATGTCAGAAATTTCACCTTCTTTAAGTGCCTGCAACAATTCCCAGTGAATGAGACTGAGCGTGTACTGAGGAGCATTATTTTGTTGGTAGAGTTGAGTGAGTGCTTGCTGACTCATACCACTGGTTTGTATTAACTCAGTTGGGTTCGCCGTCTGACGACGTAAACGGTCACGCAATACATTAGCAAAAACAATCACATGTTGAATAACGCGCTCACGGCGAGCTTGAGTTAAAATACGGCAGTCACGGTCAAAATGGCGCGAAGTTGCAATGAGAACGCCCCATAATTTTCGAGCTTCCCACCAACGGTCATAACACGCAGTATTTTTAAATCCTAAAAAAATAGAAAGTACGACACCAATGAGCGTGAAGCCAACCAAAGGAATCTCTGGAAAGCGATAAAGATTGATGTATTCGACTCCACCAATGATTGCCGAGATCAGCATCACAACGCCTAGGGATGGCAAAATTTTGGGTAAAATTGTGCCTCGCCAAGAGAATAATACTTTGAAAATGCTAGGCTGTTCCCGAACAATCATTTTATTTTAAACGTCGCTATTTTTGTTTTGATCTTCTAGGCTTAGTAGTACTTTGTCAATATCATTGAACTGATATTGTTGCTGGGTTGAGCAGTTGTTGTTCAGCAAAGGAAAAGCTCCCTTCTGGTGAGATAATAAAGTGGTCAAGCAGACGAATTTCGACAAGCTGACAAGCCTGTTCAAGTTGCTGAGTTAAGGCAATATCTTCGGAAGACGGTTGTGGAGAACCAAAGGGATGATTATGTGCAATAACGAGCTGGCAAGCATGTTGCTGTAAGGCATAGCGTAGGGTTTGATTGACCGAAACTGCGCAATGCTGA
This sequence comes from Acinetobacter sp. LMB-5, assembly GCF_001541635.1. Lineage (NCBI taxonomy): Bacteria > Pseudomonadati > Pseudomonadota > Gammaproteobacteria > Moraxellales > Moraxellaceae > Acinetobacter > Acinetobacter sp. LMB-5. The sequence goes on from NZ_LRDR01000008.1 coordinate 13,631, forward strand.
ACTGAACCAAAGAATAGCTTTTTAAAATGAAGCTTTCTTAATTCGGGATCTAGGCACAAAACAGCAAAGACTTCTTGTTTTTCGCCTTTTAATTCATAACGCAGATAATCCAAAACTAAATCTGATGAATGAAGGCTGATATTATTTGTCTGGAAGTGATGATCGAGATAACGCCGTCCAAGTTCTTTGACTGCCAGTAATTGTGAATATTTCGTTGCCCCAATGCCATTAAATTGAGTTAACTCACTAAATGAGGCATCAAACACGGCATTAAGATTACCGAAGTGCTGAATGAGTAAACGAGATAACTCGACTGCTGAATGTTGCCTTGAACCTGAGCGAAGAAAAATCGCGAGTAGCTCAGCATCTGATAAACTTTGTGGACCTTGTTGTAATAACCGTTCTCTTGGCCGTTCTTGTTCAGGCCAATTTTTAATAGAAGTATTCATATTCCCCAGCATTATTCGCTTAAAATTTTATTTTGTTTGCCCAATCAATCTTGGGTCTGCGCGTATTTAATGCTATTGTGAGCGCCACTGCAACAGAAAGGTATCCTGTTCGTGAGCTTTGATCTAAGCGTTATTCCTCATAAAAACATTGTTTTAGCTGTTACTGGCGGAATTGCTGCCTATAAAAGTGCCATCTTAGTCCGCCGCCTCAAAGATTATGGCTTTGACGTGCGAGTGGTGATGACACATGGTGCTCAGGCATTTATTACCCCACTAACTTTTCAGGCTCTTTCTGGTAATCCTGTTCATACTGAACTTCTAGACCCTGCGGCTGAAGCGGGTATGGGACATATTGAATTAGCACGTTGGGCTGATTTATTACTAGTCGCACCTGCAAGTTGTGACACATTGGCTAAATTTGCGAATGGTTTGGCAGATGATTTACTCAGTACAGTTTTTTTGGCAACAAAATCTCCTGTTTGGGTAGCTCCGGCGATGAATCAGCAAATGTGGGCGGCTAAAGCAACTCAACGTAATTTGCAAACCTTGGTCGAAGATGGCGTACATGTGATCATGCCGGATGCGGGTGAGCAGGCTTGTGGTGATGTTGGCTTAGGCCGTATGCCTGAGCCAGAAGAAATTGCTCGCCAAGTCGCTGGCTATTTCCATCAAGCTCAACGTGCCATCGCTGAGAAATTTGGACTGTTGGCAGGTAAGCGAGTAGTTATTACTGCTGGGCCGACACGTGAAGCGATTGATCCTGTCCGTTATATCTCAAACCATAGTACTGGCAAAATGGGCTTTGCTTTAGCCGCTGCTTGTTATGCTGCTGGCGCGCAAGTGACTCTGATTGCGGGACCTGTAAGTTTAGATACGCCTAATGGTGTTCAACGTGTAAATGTTGCCTCAGCACGACAAATGCTCGATGTTAGTATGAGTTCACTAGAAACAGGCTGCGATATTTTTATTGCGACTGCGGCAGTTGCAGACTATCGCGTAGCAGAAGTTGCTGAGCATAAAATTAAAAAAGCAGGGGATGAGTTGAATGTTTCCCTTGTCAAAAATCCAGATATTGTGGCAACAATCGCAGGTCAGGAAAAACGTCCATTTATGGTGGGCTTTGCAGCCGAAACGCAAAATGTTGAAGAATATGCGGCAGGTAAACTTGTTGCTAAAAAATTAGACATGATTGCGTGTAACGATGTATCACGTGCTGATATTGGATTTGCTTCCGATGAGAATGCGATGACAGTTTTCTTTGCTGAAAGCTATCACATGAAAAAGCGGGAGTTGGAGAAAGCATCTAAACAGGAAATTTCTCAACAATTGGTTGAAGCTATTTCGGATGCATTACGCCGTAAATAATTTTTGAATCAAATAAAAAACCGCGAATGAATCGCGGTTTTTTATTTGTCTTGTTTTAGACAACTTAAGGAATTTCATCCTCAAATTCAGGTTTAACCTGAACGATGAAGTCTTGACGGTTAAGACCACGCCATAATGCAAATGCAGTACCGATATAAATCGAAGAATAAGTACCGACAAATACACCAACAAACATTGCCACAGAGAACCAGTGTAGACCATCACCACCTAAGAACATCATTGCTAGAACAACAAGTAATAATGTCATTGAGGTATGAATAGTACGACGCAAAGTCTCAGTTAACGCAATATCGACGATTTCACGAGGAGTCGCACCGCGAATTTTACGGAAATTTTCACGAATACGGTCTGACACTACAATGTTATCGTTAAGTGAGAAACCAATAACAGCAAGTACCGCAGCTAACACTGTAAGGTCAAATGGCCATTGGAATAATGCAAAAGCACCAATAATAATGATGATGTCGTGGAATAAAGACATTACAGCACCCATCGCGAGTTTGAATTCAAAGCGGATGGTTACGTAGATCAACATTAAGATAAGTGCAAGTGCAACGGCACCAGCAGAACGAACATAGAGCTCGTTACCAACCTGACCACCTACAGAGTCCACTTTATGAACTTCGGCAGCATTATTTGGTAATTGTACAGCCTTAGTGATCGCGTTATTGAGATCTTCAACCTTAACTTCTTGTACTGGCATACGCACAAGTAAGTCTTTATTACTGCCTAAGGTTTGTACTACAGCATCTTTAAAACCAGCTTTATCGAGCGCCTGAATAACTTCAGACTGATTGGCTGGTTGAGCATAGTTAAGCTCAGCTGAAACACCACCTGTAAAGTCTAAACCGAGGTTAAGACCTTTAGTCGCAATAAAGAAAATACTTGCCAAAGTAATCAGGATCGAGAAGATCGCTGCAGGTTTGGCAATCTTCATGAACGGGATGATTTTTGCATCATCCGGACGACCATATTGTTTTGAATCTTGTTGAGTCACTTTAGTCATCATCGATCTCCTTAAATGCTCAACTTTTTCAAATTACGACGTTTGCCATAAATGATTTGTACGATTGCACGAGTTACTGTAATTGCAGTAAACATCGAACAAATAATACCGATCATTAATGTCACGGCGAAACCTTTGATTGGGCCTGTACCAATTGCAAACAGAATGAATGCAACGAGGAACGTGGTTAAGTTCGAGTCAAAAATGGTGTTATAGGCTCGATCATAACCGGCCACAATGGCCTGTTTGGGTGAGGCCCCCCAGAGCATTTCTTCTCGGATACGCTCACATATCAATACGTTCGCATCGACCGCCATACCAATGGTAATAACGATACCGGCAATACCCGGTAAGGTGAGGGAAGCTCCAATCCATGACATCACGGTTAAAATCATTGCCAAGTTAAACACAAGAGCAAAGTTCGCGATTAAACCGAATACACGGAAGAAAACCACCATCCAGATTGCAACGAGCAAGAAGCCGATTTGAGTAGACAATACACCTTTATCAATGTTTTCTTGACCAAGGCTTGGACCTACTACACGCTCTTCAACAAAGTACATTGGCGCAGCCAAAGCACCAGCACGAAGCATTAATGCAAGTTCAGATGCTTCTTGAGGAGAACTTAAACCGGTAATACGGAAAGTCGAACCTAAAACAGCTTGAACTGTTGCAGCGTTAATGACTACAGACTCAGTATATGGCGTACGAACTTCTGTTTGTGCACCAGTTTTTGGATCTGTGACATAGTTAATTTTTTGCTTGTTCTCGATGAACAATACCGCCATGCGTTTACCAACCGCATTACGGGTTGCATCGGACATTAGCTTACCGCCAGCGCTGTCGAGCGTGATATTTACTTCGGCACCGCCAGAGTCCTGACTAAAGCCAGAGCTTGCATTTTGAACACGCTCACCAGTCAAGATTCGGTTACGTTGCAACAAGAGTTGACGACCGCTATCTAAAGACTCATAAGCAAAAACTTCTGTGCCCGGAGGTAAAGGTTGACCATTATATTTACCCGTATATGGATCGATATATTGATCATTTAAGTCAGAAACTAAACGGAATTCGAGGTTCGCAGTACGTCCTAAAACACGTTTAGCTTCAGCAGTATCTTGTACACCCGGTAATTCAACAACAATACGGTTGCTACCCTGACTTTGTACCAATGCTTCTGCAACACCAAGTTCGTTAATACGATTACGTAATGTTGTTAAGTTCTGATTTACCGCATATGACTGAATTTCTTGGCGACGTACATCGGTATAAGTAAGCTTTAAAGTAGAACCTGTAGAGCTTGCTAATGCCTGTTGGGTATATTCATTCCCATTACGACGTAAAAAATCCATTGCTGCATCACGGTCAGCATTGTCAGCAAATTGAACAGTGATCACATTATTTGTTAATGCAAGACTGTTAAATTTGATCTTGTTTTCACGGAACTGACGACGCAAATCGGTGGCAGAGGTTTCCATACGTTGGGCAACGGCTTTGTCCATATCTACTTCAAGCAAGAAGTGGACACCACCACGTAAGTCCAAACCAAGTTTCATTGGTTTTGCCCCAATCTTTTGCAGCCATTCCGGTGTGGTTGGTGCAAGGTTTAGGGCGACAACATATTCATCACCTAAGTCACGACGTAATACTTCTTTTGCTTTTAACTGCGCTTCAGATGAACTGACACGCAATAGGGCAGCATTATTTGTAAAAGTATTGTCATGGCTCGCAATATTTGCTGTTTTTAAAATTTGCTCTGCTTTTTTCACCACACTTTGATCAATTTGGGTACCAGCTTTGGCACCGGAAATTTGAACAGCGGGCTCATCCGGATATAGACTCGGCAGTGCGTATAATGTACTGATTACCAGAACAACCAGAATCAGTAAATATTTCCATGCAGGGTAACGCATTCGCTTTCTTCTTAAATGAAAAAGCCGTGCTAAAGCACGACTGTTTTATGATTAAAGGTTATTTAGAGTGCCTTCAGGTAATACTGAAATTACGCTGGCACGCTGAATTTTTACTTCTACACCACGGCTAAGTTCAACAACTGCATAGTCACCTTCAATTTTGGTTACTTTGCCCATTAAACCGCCAGCGAAAACAACTTCACTACCAACACCTAAGCTCTCGATTAAAGAACGGTGTTCTTTAGCACGTTTTGCTTGAGGGCGCCAAATTAAGAAATAAAAGATTGCAACGAATACGACAATCATCAAGATGTTTGGCAAAATACCATTAGTTGGGCCAGCTGCCGGTGCTGCATGAGCAGCAGAAATTAAAAAGCTCATTTTGATTTCCTAAAGTTAAAAATATGAGTCAGATAACTGACATAATCCTAATTCGTTTTGCAATTTACCTTGTCTTGAGGTTGAGCGCAAATCTGGCTTATTCATCAACCGGACATGGTGGAACTTCTAAACCACGACGGGCATAAAAGTCCTGAACAAATTCATCAAATGTGCCATTGTCTAATGCATCACGCATACCTTCAGTCAAACGTTGGTAATAACGTAAGTTATGAATAGTACCGAGCATAGACGCTAACATTTCTCCACATTTTTCAAGGTGGAATAGATAAGCACGGGTAAAGTTCTTGCAAGTGTAGCAATCGCAATGTGGATCGAGTGGGCTCTGGTCATGGCGATATTTACTATTACGAATACGTACCAGACCATCAGTGACAAAATAATGACCGTTTCGCGCATTACGAGTCGGCATTACACAGTCAAACATATCGACACCGCGGCGCACCGCTTCAACGATATCTTCTGGTTTACCAACACCCATCAAATAACGCGGTTTGTCATGTGGCATTTTATTCGGTAGATAATCTAAAACTTTGATCATCTCTTCTTTAGGTTCACCTACAGATAAACCGCCAATTGCGTAACCGTCAAAGCCGATTTCTAAAAGGCCATTTAAAGACTCATCGCGTAAGTCTTCATACATGCCACCTTGAATAATGCCAAATAACGCATTGTGATTTTTGAGCTCATCATGATGATGGGTTTTACAACGTTTTGCCCAGCGCAAAGAAAGCTGCAATGATTTTTGAGCTTCTTCATGTGTCGCAGGGTAAGGCGTACACTCATCAAAAATCATCACGATGTCAGAGTTCAAGACCTGCTGAATTTCCATAGAAATTTCAGGTGATAAAAATACTTTTGAACCATCAATCGGTGAGCGGAAGGTAACACCTTCCTCTTTGATTTTGCGCATTGCGCCAAGACTAAAAACCTGGAAACCGCCAGAGTCAGTCAAAATTGGCTTATTCCATTTAATAAAGTCATGCAAACCACCGTGTTCTTTAATCACTTCAAGACCCGGACGCAAATATAAATGGAACGTATTTCCTAAAATAATTTGTGCCTGAATGTCTTCGATGTCACGAGGTAACATGCCTTTGACTGTGCCGTAAGTCCCCACTGGCATAAAAACAGGTGTTTCAACAACACCATGTTCTAAAGTTAAACGACCACGACGGGCGCGCCCCGACTGACCTAATTTTTCAAACTTCATCTAAAAATCCTGAACACGAGCAGAGGCGAAGAAACAGTTCGCTGCTAAAAAGAGGGCTATTTTCCTTGATTCTGCGACGTAGTTCTACTACTAAATGTAGCTGGTTATAAAATAGATAAATTTCCGATAGTTTAGATACTATTTTTCTTCCTATTAAAAATTAGGTTTATAGTCAAAATTTTCATTAACAAGATTATCTCTAAAAGGGCGAATCGCTTTCTTGGATAAAGTTAAGGTGTTAATGAGATTATTAGGGAATACTTCAATCTGGTTGTTGAATAGCTCGACATTACGGTTAAAAATGCTAATTGCTGCACCAACATTTTCATTTTGTTCCTGAATATCATCCATCATTTTGCTATACAGCGAATCAGCTTTAAGCTCTGGATAATTTTCAACAACAACGTTTAAGCTTCGAATAAGTTCTTGGCTCATTTTCTCGATCTGTTGTAGTTGAGAAATATCAGTGTTATTCACATTTAAATTAAGAATTTGTTGACGTAATTGAGTAACCTTTTCTAATGTCGATTTTTCAAATTGAGTATATTGATTGAGTGTTGATTCGAGGGATTCCAAGGTCTTTACTTTTTGACGCTCGAAATTGGCAACTTCAGCCCAAGCTCTTTTAGTCGCATTAAAATAACGTACGATGGTGTTACGGATGTGAACGCCCCAGACAACCAGTACGACGAAAATCCCCAAGAAAATAAATAAACCTGTCATTTTTACTCCTCTTATTTTTGTTCCCTCATTGAGCCTTTTAACTTCTTATTTTTTGATAAGTTGCCAGTTCAGCGCTACGAGAGATTTATTTAATTAAATTAAGCATTAATTGCTGAAATTTTTCATATTGCGGCATAGTCATGGTACGCAAGTGCCCACGTAATGTTGAAACATCATGTATTTCACTTTGCTTGCTGGTGATCTGAAAAAGATCTTGTTCACCGAGATAACACAAAATTTGCTCTTCATGATGATAAATTAAATCACCTTTAAAGTGTTGAAAAAAATCATGAAGTTTTAAAGTTATACTTGGGCTAACTTCTTTAGCTAATTGGTGTTGGGCAGTACCAAAAATATTGAGCTTTTGGTTAATCAGAATGTCAGTGCTTTGCCATTCAGTTAAGTAAGGTGCAAAAAAGTGAGAACGTTGGTTACTTACAGCAATACCCAATGCAGGCATTTGAAATATAAAAGCGCCCCATAGATCTCTATGGATCTCTTTAACTATTTTTTTGTCACTATCCTGATTTTGAAGAATGGGGAAATTATTTACATAGTGATATTTGAACAGCAGAACTTGATGTTCCGTAATTCCATCATCCCATGTAGTGGAAGCAAACTGAGTAATTTCATTAGATTCATTACCCCGATTAAACAGTGGAAAGTGTTGCTTTAATTTACTTAAGACTAAAATTGGTTGAGATTGAATAGGAAGATAGGCCGGTAACTGTTGAAACCGTAATCCATAACGTAAAGTGGTGATACGTTCTTCTAAATAGTGAATGACTTCGCTTAGAGGTTTTTGCGGTTCATAGAGCAAATAGGCCAGAAAACCAGTTAAAAATGCCCATAAGAGGCTCAAAATATATTGAATATGAGGATGAAAAAAGTATCCAAAGAATAAAGTCGTAATACTGCAAATACCTAACAAATACGGCAATACATTAACAAAACGAAGGTTAGGATCTTCACGCCATGGATGTAACGCATTTAAGAGTTCTTGATCTGTTTGTGATTTTTGTCCAGCATCCCAAAGTCGAGCAATATTGCGAAAAACCTGTGTATTTTTCTTACGTCTTATATGTAGAACTTCTTGTAAGGTATTAATTGGCATGGAAGTAATGAGGTCATTATCATAAAGTGCTATTTTTAGATTATCTTTTAAATTGAATGAGATAAATAGAAATAAGTCATAAATAATTACTTTTATGATTTCGGCATTTGAGTTTCATTAATGAAATGCTGCAATTTATTTGCAAATTGCTCAAACTCTGGCATTAAAAGAGTTTCAAGGCATTCAGCAAGCTCACGTACACTAGCGCCATATAAGCTTTGTTGCTGTAAAAGATTTACATTACAGAGCCAACATAATGCAGAGGTTTCAGGGTGTACATAAAAATCCCCTGGAAAATCTTCCAACATTTTTTCTAATAATAACAAACGGTCTGGGCTTAGAAATTTTACTAAATCCAACTCATTAATTCCGCTTTGTTGGTACTTTTGATTAAAACGGATATCACTTGATTCCCAAGCTACTCTTAAGCGACAAACCTTTTTCTGTTTACTTGAAATACTAACTCCGCGAACTGGAAAATTCTCTAAAATAACGCCGTATAAGTTATAGCTAACATCTTTTAGTTCCCATTTACCTTTTGAATTATAGGCCATCTCTCGATTGATATAATGGTATCTAAAGATTTTATAGGGGTGAATTGTTTCTCTTACTTGCCACTTGCCGTGTATTGCAGTTAAAACTGAATTTTCTTGATTGCCTAACTTAAACAAAGGAAAGTCTGAAGCGGATGTTCCTTCTTTAGGTAGGTTATCTTCAGTTGCAAATTTGAAATTATATTTATGTTCATAATAATAAATTTGGATATCTTGAAGTAGGCAAATCAGTTCGGAGGTAGAGGCTCTATGATAAAAACCATAAAAGATTGCAAGAATGGCAAAAGGGAAGAAGTAAATCGAGATTAAAAAGCCTAATGCCATACAAACTAAGGCGAAAATTGTAGCATTCCAAAAAATATAATTTCGAATATCAAGTTGTTGGGTGCCTGTCCAATTTTTTAATGAATGAATAAGTATTTCTGGAGGTAATTGCTGATTAAGTAAATTTCTTAATGCCTCAATATTTTTTAAAGTAATTTTGTTATGTGTATTTTGATTGTCAAAAGCACTTTGAATTTTTTGAAAAAGCAGTTTCATAAATTTTATTATTAGTCGAAATTGTAGTTGGGTCAGCTGGATTAAACTTTAAATGAGCTTATAAAATTTAACCCAGCTTTAATTTTTAAACTTCTAGCTTATCAATCAGCATTGCATCGCCATAGCTAAAGAAACGATAGCGGCTTTTAACTGCATGTTCATAAGCAGCCAAAATGTTGTCTCGATTTGATAGCGCTGATACCAACATGAGCAGGGTAGACTCTGGTAAATGGAAGTTAGTAATTAAACGGTCTACGATGCAGAACTCATAACCTGGATAGATAAAGATTTGCGTGTCGCCAGTCCAAGCTGCGATTTTACCGCCATGAGCTTGAGCTGCACTTTCTAAAGCACGTGTCGCAGTTGTACCAATGGCAATCACTTTATTACCACGTGCTTTAGTCGCCAAAATTAAATCAATAGTTTCTTGAGGAACATCACACCATTCACTGTGCATGACATGATTGGTAATGTCATCAGTACGAACAGGCATAAATGTGCCAGCACCAACGTGTAAAGTCACGAAAGTTTTTTGAACATTTTTTTGCTCTAACTTTGCTAGTAACTCTTCGTCAAAGTGCAAGCTCGCAGTAGGTGCTGCAACACTGGCAATTTTTTCAGGATTATGGAAAACCGTTTGATAGCGTTCAGTGTCAATTTCTTCTGCTTCACGGTTAAAGTAAGGCGGAATAGGCAACTGACCATATTGCTCAAGAACAGGCAAGATCGGCTGTGAAAACTCAACCACAAATAAATTTTCGTGACGACCACGTACAATCACAGGAATATTATCTGCACCAACAAAAAGCTCCGCACCTGCTTTAGGTGAGTTGCTAGATTTGATATGACAATACGCTGTGGTGTGGTTCAGCATACGCTCAACCAAAATCTCAATAGCACCGCCTGTAGAGCGTTTTCCTTTAAGTCGAGCTTTCATGACCTTGGTGTCATTAAGCACCAACAAATCACCCTCTTCGAACAGATCGATAATGTCTGTGAACATGTGATCGTGATATTTACCCTTTGAGTCTAAATGCAACAACCGCGAAGCACTACGTGATTCGAGAGGGTAACGGGCAATAAGTTCATCAGGTAATTCAAAGGAAAAGTCAGACAGTTGCATATTTGAGAAAAAACACCACAAAAATTGGGCCTAGTATAAACTTTTTCGCTTTTTTATGGCTGTGCTTCTGACCTAAATCATGAAAAATGTTTAAATGATCTAAAAGTGAACGATAATATTCACTTAGGGTTTGACAAGTTTTACAAACGCGCTAATATACGCAACACAAACATACTTCCTCTCCCGAGGTGGTGAAATTGGTAGACGCGGCGGACTCAAAATCCGCTGTCAGAGATGACGTGTCGGTTCGAGTCCGACCCTCGGGACCATATTCAGAATCGTAAGATTCTACGAAAACCTCTAAGCTAACGGCTTAGGGGTTTTTTTGTTGGGTTAAAATGCCTATCAATTATAATTTTATCTTTTATTGTTAATTCTTAATTTATAGAAGGTTTAGATCTCTTATGAAATTTCATTTGGGAGACAATTTGTGAAAATAAGTGATGATCTATAATTTTGGCGGAATAAATAGATCTGTCCTTCATTCAAAGTCTTGAGCTGTAAATTTTGATTAGAATATAAAAGACAAGATAGGGGATATGTTTAGGTAGAATTATTTTCTACTTATTATTTTACAATTAGAGAGTAAATCATGAATAAAAAAGCTATAGGGGTAATCTTCGGATTAATCATTTTGATTTTTGGGTATTTATACGCTTCGCCTTATATCATCTTAAATAGTATTAAGAATGCATTGAAAGAGAATGATAGTGAACAGGTTTCTGCTTATATTGACTATACAAGTGTACGCCAAAGTCTGAAAGATCAGATGAATGCTTATATGTTAAAAGAGATCACAGCTAAAGAAGCTAATGGTTGGGAAGCTTTAGGTGCAATGATGGTTTCAACTTTGGCCGAAAAGATGGTCGATGCGGTAGTAACACCTGAAGGTATGACCTTGATGCTGCAAGGGAAGAATCTTAGAAAAAGTTTAACTGGTAAGAGAGAGGAAGAAGATACGCATAAAGAAAGAACAGATACCTCAAAGATAGAATATAGAACTCGGTACTTATCAATGAGTATGTTTGAGGTAACTTTTAAAAATAAAGAGAATGGTTCGGATGTAAAAATCATTATGGAGCGTGATGGTTTAAGCTGGAAAATAAAAAAGATTGTTTTACCCATGGATGAGATAAACCCTGAACAAAAACTAAAGCCGACAACGATTCCTACAGTAGAAAAAATACCAGAATCTGAAACTTCAGCGATGATAGAACCAACGACAACATTTAATTTCTCTGGTGTACAGAAGGGGGCGAAACTTGAATCTTGTTATCATGATCCATGTTCAATTATTCGGGTTATGGAGTTCAAGTTAATAAAGCAAACACCCACTGAATCAAATATTGAGTTATCAGTTGTAGGTGGTAGTCGAGGCTGGGATGCTAAAAAAATAGAATGGAACCATGAAGCTCATAAAATCCAGATTCAATGCTCTATCACTAAGCCAACATTACAGATTGAAGATGAGGTAACAATAATACCTTTAAATGATTCTGGAGTGCCTGGGGTATTATGGTCAGATGCCGAAACTTATATGCAAGCATGCCATAACTACACTGGGGACATGGGAGCTGGCATTCAACAGTATGGTTATAATGTACAAGATAGTTAAGTTATTAATAAAATAGTAATCTGAAAAAAGGCTAGTTTATTGGCCTTTTTTTAAACAATACTTTTAATTAGCTTTTGAAAATTCTGAACTCGCATTTCTAACATCTTACAACTCGCCACCTTCAAATATTTGTTGTATTTTCCTCAAGCATACCCACTTTATGTATCTGAAAACCTTTAATTGAAACTTCACATTTCTATTTTGAAAAGAACGTTGCTCTTTTAATGTACTGTGTTAAAGTTTGTAGTAGATCATAATGATTATAAGTACATTTCTTGAGAGCGGTTCCGACCAAAAACGACATAATCTGTGAGGCGGGCAATGACATTCCAACGTTTAGAACTAAATCAGGTTGAGCAGTTAAGTGCTTGTAGGATATCCCTGTTGCTTGGATTAAATGCCGAGCAGAACTACATCGAACAATTTTTCCGGTTTAGTCTTCGTCTTTTGAATTGTAAAAAAGCCTTATTGACTTTTAATCAGGAACCTTACTTTTGGCACCGTTGCCCTGAAGGCATGACGGCAATTTCGTTTAAGCCATCAAAGCATTTAAAACAGTGCTTCGCCAAACAACAGATCATTAATCACTTACATCCCTCATATCAAAATTTAATCAACTATTTAAAAGAATTAAATATTGAGTGCAGCAGGGCATTGGCCGTGCATCTTCTACATCCTGATAAAACCTCGATGGGTTTTGCTGTCTTTTTTGATGACGATGCGGCAACGTTTGAAGATGATGATATTCAATTATTGCTCGATTATTGTTCTACTTTTATGCAGCAAGTCGAGTTGAAGTTTAACTATGAAGAGTTAAACGAGCTCTATGAACAACAGGTAGCAATTAATTCGAGTAAGACAAAATTTTTCTCGATTATCTCACATGACTTACGTGCACCCTTTCATGGATTGCTTGGATTTTCTGAGGTACTTGCTAAAGAGCGTGAAACTTTAGATGAATCTAGTATTCAAAATATTGCAGACTATTTATATGACACCTCACAATCGACCTATAACTTGCTTGAAAGTTTGCTGACATGGGCGATGGCCGAGGGAGGGCGTTTTGTCTATCACCCGATTAACTTTAAACTTAGACAAGTCAGCAATATTGTTTGTGATGTACTGCACACATTAGCTTTAAAGAAAAATATTGAACTGGTTAATGGTGTTCCAGATGATTTAAACATCTACGCCGATATCAATATGATGACCTCTGTAATTCAAAACTTGGTGTCAAATGCGCTGAAATTTACCGACGTTGATGGATCAGGCAAAGTCTTTATTGAAGCCAGGCAAGCAGATGCAAATATAGAAATTACTGTTCGAGACACAGGTCTGGGCATGACTGAGCAACAAATGGCAAATTTATTCCATCCACGTATTACTGCAAGCTTTAAAGGCACTGCAGGGGAAAAAGGTGCTGGTTTAGGTTTGAGTCTTTGCAAGCGTTTTGTCGAGATTAATCAGGGGCAAATTACTGTTGATTCTAAAGAAGGGGTGGGAACGACATTTAAGGTTCTATTACCTTCAGCTCAAGAAAGTCATGAGGTGCATACCGAACATCATTCTTCATCAGAAGCAAAATTAGTCTAATCCCTTTTCCTAACACTACTCGAACTGCTATAACTAAAAACAGAGTACGAGGAAAAGAGCTTTTTATATGAATGCGGAGCAGTTACAAAAAACATTGCGTGCCAGTCAGTACGCAGAACAAGTTTTAGGTTTGCATCAAGCTGTTTTAGAACAAGATTATCAAATAGATCAATTTACTGCACCGCTCTCTACCGAACAGATTTACCAATTTGTACAGACCACGCTAGATGGGATTAGTGATGAAACGCTTTGGATGCGCGGAATGCGCATTTTACGTAACCGTCTAATGTTCCGCTGGATCTGGCAGGATGCCAATCAGCTGACTGATGTTGTCACACTCACTCGTGAACTTTCTGATTTTGCCGATGCCAGTATTTGTGCAGCAAAGGATTTTGCGCGTGTCGCACTTGTGGCGAAACACGGTGAACCTGTGAGTTACTCTGGCAAAGTTCAAGATTTGATTGTTGTTGCCATGGGTAAACTTGGTGCTCAAGAGCTTAACTTGTCGAGTGATATCGACTTAATTTTTGCCTTTGATGAGCAAGGTGAAACCAACGGTCGCAAATGTATTGATGTACAGCAGTTCTGTATTTTGTGGGGGCAAAAACTCATTTATTTGCTTGAGCACATTACCGCAGATGGTTTTGTGTTTAGAGTTGATATGCGTTTACGTCCTTGGGGGGATGGCTCGGCATTAGCGATTAGTCATGCCGCTTTAGAAAAATATTTAAGTCAACATGGCCGTGAGTGGGAACGTTATGCGTGGATTAAAGCGCGTGTTGTCACTGGAGGTAAAGAAGGGCAAGACTTGTTAGAAATGACACGTCCTTTTGTGTTCCGCCGTTATGTCGACTACACCGCTTTTGCCGCGATGCGTGATATGAAAGCGATGATTGAGCGTGAAGTGTTACGTCGTCATATTGAGGATGATATTAAACTCGGGGCGGGTGGTATTCGTGAAATTGAGTTTATTGTTCAGGTATTTCAGCTTATTTATGGCGGGTCTAAACGTGAGTTACAAGACCGTCAATGTTTAGTTAGTCTTGAGCACATTGGGGAAGCTGGCTTATTAGAAAAACAAGCTGTATTAGAACTTGAAGATGCTTACCTATTTTTACGCCGTGTTGAACATGCAATTCAAGCTTTGAATGATCAACAAACGCAGTTGTTGCCAGAAGAATTAGATCTAAGACAACGCATTATAGATACCTTAGGTTTTACGAGCTGGAATGAGTTTCTCGATGTTCTTAATGAAAAACGTCAAAAGGTAAAAGTTCAATTTAAGCAACTGATTGAAGATACCAGCTCTAATGCAGCAACTGAAAATTTTGGGCAGTTAGAGCAGCAGTTAGATGAGGTGCTAGATGACAATGCGAAAAATCTAATTCATGAGTTTTGGCATGGCCATGCACTTAAAAAACTTCCTTCAAATGCTGTGCAGCGTTTAAAAACGTTTTGGCCTCATTTAATTGAAGCGATCTTACAGTCTGAACAACCACAAACTGCACTGTTGCGTTTAATGCCACTGATTGAATCAGTCATGCGTCGAACCGTGTATTTGGTGATGTTGATTGAAAGTAAGGGGGCACTGCAACGCTTAGTGAAAATGGCGACAGTGAGCCCGTGGATTTGTGAAGAGTTGACTCAGTATCCGGTGCTACTGGATGAGTTCTTATCGATGGACTTTGAGTTACCAAAACGTAAGGACTTAGAAGACTCATTACGTCAGCAGTTGCTTCGTATTGAGATTGATCAGGTCGAAGACCAAATGCGAGCACTTCGCCTGTTTAAAAAGAGCAATGTACTCACTGTTGCGGCCAGTGATGTGTTAGCTGAAAGCCCATTAATGAAAGTATCTGATGCATTGACTGATATTGCTGAAGTCAGTGTAAACGCAACTCTCCATTTAGCTTATCAGACCGTGGCGAAGCGCCATGGTTACCCAAAAGATGTTGATGGGAAACGCTGCTCACTCGACTACAAAGCTTTTGCTGTTATTGGTTATGGCAAGGTGGGTGGCATTGAGCTTGGCTATGGTTCTGACTTAGACCTTGTCTTTATTCATTATCTAGATGAACAAGCAGATACTGATGGAACGAAGTCTATTAGTGGCTTTGAGTTTGCTATGCGTGTCGCTCAAAAGTTTATGTCACTCATGACCACTCAAACCCTTGATGGTCGTGTTTATGAAATTGATACACGCTTAAGACCTTCAGGTGAAGCCGGTTTATTGGTAACAAGTCTTAAGGCTTACGAACACTATCAGTTGAAAAGTGCATGGCTTTGGGAGCATCAGGCATTAGTACGTGCCCGCTCTATTGCAGGTGATGAGGCGCTTTGCCAGAAATTTGAAATATTTCGACGCGAGATATTGACTCAATCTAGAGATGAGGCTTATGTTCGTGAGGAAGTGTTGAAAATGCGTCAGAAAATGAAAGACCACCTAGGTTCGTCTTCTGAACAAAAAAAACATGGTATTTTTCATTTAAAACAGGACGCAGGTGGTATCGTCGATATCGAATTTATGGCACAGTATGCTGTACTTGCATGGAGCGGGACGAAACCCGATCTCGCCCATTATTCTGATAATGTAAGAATATTAGAAGATGCTGCTAAAGCAGACTGCTTATCCAGTGAAGATGCCACAGCATTAATTCGAGCCTATCTTAGTGAACGTGCCGAAAGCCACCGCTTAGCCCTTGCAAATCAATCCATGCAAGTCAGCGCAGCGGACTGGCGTAGTACCCGTGCGGTCGTTTGCAATTTATGGCAAAGATTAATAGACCCAACCGCCTTGGTTGAGTTGGATAGTGAATGATTTTATAACAATTTGGAGTGTTCCATGAATTTGGCTGATCGTGATGGTTTTATTTGGCAAGATGGAAAATTAATTGATTGGCGTGATGCAAAGATTCACGTTTTAACCCATACATTACACTACAGTATGGGCGTATTTGAGGGTGTTCGTGCTTATGAAACGCCTAAAGGTACTGCCATTTTCCGTCTTCAAGACCACACAAAACGTTTGTTAAATTCAGCAAAAATTTATCAAATGAAAGTGCCGTATGATCAAGCCACGCTTGAACAAGCACAAATCGATGTTGTTCGTGAAAATAAACTAGCTTCTTGCTATTTACGTCCATTAATCTGGATCGGTTCAGAAAAACTTGGTATTGCAGCAACAAATAACACGATTCATGCCGCAGTTGCAGCATGGGCGTGGGGCGCATACCTTGGTGATGAAGCAATGGCGAATGGTATTCGTGTTAAAACTTCATCATTTACTCACCATCATCCAAACGTGACGATGTGTAAAGCAAAAGCATCTGGTAACTACACATTGTCAATTCTTGCTCATCAAGAAGTTGCACATTCTGGTTACGACGAAGCAATGTTAATGGACCCACAAGGTTATGTGTGCCAAGGTTCTGGTGAAAACGTATTCTTAATTAAAGATGGCGTTTTGCACACTCCAGATATCGCTGGTGGTGCGCTTGATGGTATTACACGTCAAACTGTGATGACAATCGCTAGAGATCTTGGTTACCAAGTTGTTGAGCGCCGTATTACACGTGACGAATTTTATATCGCAGACGAAGCATTCTTCACAGGTACTGCTGCTGAAGTAACACCAATTCGTGAATACGATGACCGTCCAATCGGTTCGGGTACTCGTGGCCCAATTACCACTGAAATCCAAAAAACTTACTTTGATGCGGTTCAAGGTAGAAATCCGAAATATGAACACTGGTTAACTTACGTAAAATAAGTTAATCCGTTAACATAAAAAGGCGAACTTCGGTTTCGCCTTTTTTATTTTTTGGCTTAGGGAGCTTCTATGCATATTGTCTATGTGTCTGATGGTAAGGCAGGGCACCGCTCACAAGCATTAGGCTTGTTTCAGGCAATGCAAAGACAACAGCCAGAAACAACTTTTGAAGAGGTCCTAATTTCTGAGTTACCTATTATTTCTTTAATTCAGGCACTTTTCTCTTCAAAAAAATCCTTATTTAAACAAGTACCTGACTTTGTATTTGGCGTGGGAAGTCACACTCATTTTCGTGTTTGGTTACTCGGTAGAATTTTTAAAAAGGCTAAAACGATTATTTTAATGAAGCCAAGTTTACCTATTGGTTGCTTTGATTATGCTGTTATTCCAGAACATGACGGTATTCACGCCGATAGCCATGTGATTGTCACGCGTGGTGCATTAAACCCCATCCGTAATGAAAATCGCCATCAAACCGCGAGAGTTTTAATCGCTTTAGGTGGTTCATCTAAACGACATCAATGGAACCAAAATAAAGTATTAACCAGTGTTCAAAAAATTGTGGAGAATAATCCAGATGCTGAAATTATTCTGACCACTTCACGTCGAACCCCAGCAGAGTTTGTCGATATTTTAAGACAACAAAGTTTTGCCCAGCATTTACACATATTTCCAGTTGATCAAACACCCCAAGGCTGGATTTTCGAAGAAATGCAAAAAGCAGAAGCAGTTTGGGTGACAGAAGACAGCGTCTCTATGATTTTTGAGGCGCTTACCGCGGGTTGTCGAGTCGGGGTGATGGCAATGGACCGTTTGAAAGACGACCGGATTACGCACTCAGTTGATCAAATGTTAGAATCAAAATTAATTTCACAGCAGACTTGTGTTGTACAGTTACCACAACCTTATGCTTTTAAAGAAGCAGACCGTGTGGCAACATATCTTTTATCAAAAAATTAAATTTTTTATTTTGAGTAAATAAATGAAAATATTGCATATTGCAAATTTTGGCTTTAATAAACAAGGCGCCCATTTTTACTGCACAGACCGTAAAATTTCTGCCGGATTAATTGAAAATGGCCATTTCGTTTATGATTTTAGTTTTCGAGATATGGCTCGAATGGGCACCATTTTTAAAACAAAAAAACTGGGTGCCAATTGGGCTAATAAAGAAGTCTTAAAAGTCGTTAATAATATTGAGCCGGACTTGGTACTGATTGGACATAGTGACTTAATGAGTCCAGATGTTCTAAGACAAATTAAAGAATCTTATCCAAATACTAAAATTGCATTTTGGTATGTTGATCCGCTTTATCTTGAAAACAAACTCGACTTTGTTAAAGCATTCTCGCCATATTTGGATGCTATTTTCTGTACAACAGGCGGGGAATATCTACAAAAGTTAAAACAGCCTCATTTAAGCGTAGCCTATCTGCCAAATGTAGGTCACCGTAATGTAGAAACATTACAGCAATTTTCAAATTCTAAGACTGACAAGACTTTTATTTTCTGCGGCGTGGTCTATAAAGAACCTGAGCGTGAGAAGTTCTTAAAGGACTTGGCAGATGCTTTGCAACAAGGCCATGTGAACTATCAATATTATGGTTGTTTTGAACAACCTGGCGTTTATGGTAAAGCGTATTATAAAGTTCTGTCTGAAACAAAAATGGGACTTAATTACTCACGTCGTAATGATGTAACCTTGTATAGTTCTGACCGTATTGTACAGCTGACTGGTAATGGTTTACTTACCTTTAGCCCAAGAATTCCGGGCTTTGAGAAGCTCTATACTGAGCAGGAAGTGGTTTACTTTGATGATCAGTTTGACTTGGCCAAGAAGATCCAATTCTTTGATCAAAATCCAGAGCAGGCTGAAAAAATAGCGAAAGAAGGCTGGGAGAAAACACGTAGGTCTTTCAATGCTAAACGCATTACCCAATTTATGGTTGAAGTGACATTTAAGCAGCCCTTTTCAGAAGATTATGAATGGTCACATGAGGTTTATGCATGATGTGGTTTTTGTACGTTGCGGTAGGCCTATTAGTACTTGCTGCACTGTTATATGTGCTGGGTAATTATACATTCTGGCTTCCGTTTCGTTCGAGTAAACTACCTCGCATTGTGATGCTACATCAGGTTACCCCTAAAGATGCGGCCTCTGGCATGAATATGCCTCCTGAAAAGTTTGAACAACTCTTAACGTTATTGACGCGTAAGGGGACTACTTTTTGCTTTGTTTCCGAGCTTGAACAATATCGGAATCAAAAAAATGTCGTTGCTTTAAGTTTTGATGATGGCTTTATGGATAATTATCTTTATGCCTATCCATTACTAAAAAAATATAATGCAAAGGCAACCATTTATTTGGCGACACGAATTGAAGGAATCGAAAAGCTAACTCATGATCAAATCCATGAAATGGCCAACTCTGGTTTAATTGAATTTGGTGCACATACCCAACATCATGTGAACTTACTTAAACTTGATGATCAAACTGCTTATGACGAGATGCTTCAGTCTAAGCGTGATGTTGAAGCATTAGTTGGAAAGTGCCCGAGTTTTGCTTATCCATTTGGTCGATTTAATGAAAAGCACCAGAAAATGGCTCAAGAGATTGGCTTTAAAAACGCAGTATCGACTCGTAAAAAAATCGAAGCGTATGAAGCAGCTAATCAATTTAATATTCCACGTGTCAGCACGCATGGTGCCATGAATGCTTTACAGATGCGTATCGCCCTTGCTAAAGGACGTTATAAGTTATGAATAAAATTCCATGTAGTGTCTATATTGTCACTTTAAACTGTGGTGCTTGGTTAGAGCGGACTTTGCAAAGTGTCAGTGAGTTTGATGAAGTTATTATTTTAGACTCTGGCAGTACTGATAATACTTATGAAATTGCTCAGCGTTTTGAAAATACGCAAATCTCTCATCAAGATTGGCAAGGTTATGCCGGGCAAAAAAGTTTAGCTTTAGCAAAATGCCGAAATGATTGGGTGCTCAATCTAGATGGCGATGAAGTTTTATCTAACGAGTTAAAACAAGAGATTGTTGAGACCATTCAACAGAACAAGCTTGATGCATTAATCACACCAATTAATGATGTGTTCTTAGGTGTTCCAAACAGCAAACATACTAAAAAACATGCAAAGGTACGTTTTTTCCGTAAGTCTAAAGGGCATTATGATCTTGCTAATAAGGTCCATGAAAATGTGATTGTAGACGGTGAATCTCAGCGTGCCCAACATGATATTTATCATTATGGTGAGTCGAGTATTTTCGTTAAGGTCGAAAAAAATAACCAATATTCCAACTTAAAAGCGTTAGAGAAATACCAAAAAGGAAAGTCTCCAAGTGTTGCAAAATTGGTTTTGGTGATGCCTGTGACTTTTATGAAGTCTTATTTTATTCGCCGTAGTTTCTTAAATGGTTGGCGTGGTTTCGTAAATAGTATGATTAATGCGTTTTATGCTTTTCTAAAAGAAGCCAAACTGTTTGAACAGACCATGAATAAAGATAAGAAATAAGTAGGCAAGCTATGAAAATTGTTCAGGTATTGGCAACGAGTGGTGGAGTAGGTGGATTAGAGCAGCACACTTTTAACCTTGTTAATGAGCTTGCTTTAAACCATGAAGTACATGTGATTGCACATCCTTGCTATGTAGACAAGTTTAGCCAACAAGTACATTTTCATGCTATCGATTTTGCCCGTAGTCGTTGGAATATTTTTTTACTTTGGCAACTTAAAAATCTTATTCAGCAGATCCAACCCGCTATTGTTCATGCACAAGCAGGAAAAGCGGCTGAGCTGATTGCCCGCATTAAGCCATTTGTATCTGGTCCAAAGTTTGTAACGACTGTTCATGGTACTAAAAAGAATAAATCTGCTTATTTAGCAGGTGATGCAGTTATTGCGGTGAGCCAAGCGCTCACGCAAGGCATTCCAGAGTCTAAAGCACACGTAGTTTATAACGGGGTATATCCTCAGCCCGTACTTACAACTGAAAATAAAGAAAAATTACTTCAATCGATTCAAAAAGATTTTACCGAGCTAGACACAAGCAAAAAAGTTGTTATGTGTATTGGACGTCTAGAACCAGTAAAAAATATCAGCTTGTTGATTGATTCGATGCAACAGATTGATGCCAATTTATGGATTGTTGGTGACGGTTCACTTCGAGCAAGTTTGGAAAAGCAAGTCAGCGAATTGAACATGCAAAATCGGGTCGCTTTTCTTGGGTTTAGAACTGATGCGCGTGATCTGGTACAACTGGCTGATATGGTGGTTTTATCATCAGATCGTGAAGGTTTCCCACTTGTTATGGTCGAAGCTTTACAGGCCGATAAAGCAATGGCTTCAACCAAAGTGAACGGTGTGACCGAGTGGTTGCCAGAGCAATATCTGGCACAAATTGGAGATGCACAAGGTTTAGCAAAAGCGATTGAATATGCACTGCAACCTGAGGCTCAAAACGACTTTAGCCCTTTGTATGCAAAAGCCAAGGCTGAACTGACTGTACCAGCCATGGCTGAGCAGACGCTTAATATTTATAAAGGCCTGGTGAAAACTTAATTATTCTTCGGTGTAAGGCGGATGGCATCAAGTACCACGAAGTTATCTTCGACATTAATAGTATGACAACCGTCATCTGCTTGATTCCAGTCTGGTAAAACTACTTCTAGTAATTTTTCTTCATAAGCTATTGGGCTAAGCTGAGTAATTGCCTTTAATTCGATATTGCCGCCATACCGCTTTAAAGAATCTTGGCTTGGTCGAACCAGTTGCCCTTTATAAATAAAAGGTTTGCCTGCCATACGGAACTGCTGACTGCCTCGACACACCGGATTCATTGGGTGCTCTTGCCAGTTCGGATTTAAAATATCTTCGGTAAAGAATAGATCTAAACGATCACCAAATTTCTTACAATCACGCCGTGTTGAAGTAAAAAGATACCATAGGCCTTCATGATAGAAAGGGGTGCTGTCGACTGCTTCGATATTCTCTATCAGATTAGAATGCTTTTCCCATTTCAATGGAAATTCGGTACATTTCCAAAGTTCAATTGTCTTGTTGGCAGAAGTTTCTGGGATCATGTACCAAGTGTCTTCTAACTTAAATACACAAGGATAAGAAAGGTGATAGTCGAGCTTTAAGATTGTCTCTGGTGGTGTGTAGGTGCCATCTTTAAAGACTTCTAAAACAGAAAGAAAACCTACTGGATGTTGATCATCAACTTCTTCAAAAAAAATGAAATGACGGCCATTTTCATAAGCATAAAAACTATCTGCAAAAGTAAACTTTCTAGGGGAATGGATTTCAAAGAGTGAATCTAATTGCTCAAGTGTAGTAAAAGGTTGCTCTAACCAGCCAAAGCGCATATACCAATGAGAGTCAAAAGTTTTTGCTTTTTTTGCTTGTTGGTACTTGTACCATTTTTTTTGAAGACCGCGAGTTATTAACATTTCATTACCTGTAGCTACTCATTTTTGTGTTTGGGCGGATTGGAGAAAGTATGCTAATCGAATAATTTTTTTGAAAATAAAAAGAGAAATAATCCGAGAAATTAAATCATTTTTCATTTTGTTAAAGTTCTTTTTAAAGCGATTTGGCTTTTTCATGTATGTTTTTCTATCAGATGCAATATGGCTTTGCATCTCGTCGTCATGCTCAAAGCAATAATAAAAAGGAGTGGAAATATCTCC
Source organism: Acinetobacter sp. LMB-5 (assembly GCF_001541635.1). Taxonomy (NCBI): domain Bacteria; kingdom Pseudomonadati; phylum Pseudomonadota; class Gammaproteobacteria; order Moraxellales; family Moraxellaceae; genus Acinetobacter; species Acinetobacter sp. LMB-5. Next base: position 36,728 of record NZ_LRDR01000008.1, read on the forward strand.
TTCTAATAAATATTTCCAGTCATCAATATAAGTCAATTTCTTTATTTGCTTATTGACAAAATCTTGAGCAGTTTCTCGGGTTAAAGAGTAAGCATATGTGGCTGTATATAGGTCTTTAGGGCCAGTCATATTGAAGTAAAGTTCATCATTACTTACGTATCCTCTTATTCGTCGTCTAGATGGTTCAGAGTGTCCTCCTAAGAATGCGAATGCGGGATTGGTTTCTAATAAAGAATGTAATTTCTGCTGTATATGTTCGGTTTGAAAAATTACATCATCTTCAATAATTATTATGCGATCATATGCTGCATAATCACCTTGAGCTAGACGTTGCCAAATAATCATATGACTTAACCAGCAGCCTAGTTCACTTGGTCCTAATTCATGATCACATAATCCAGCAAACTGACGACTTAAATTTAAAAAAGTTAAATACTCATTAGGAAGTTTTTTTCCATAAATTGCTTCGAAAAATTCAAAATCAATTTGTATGTCATGAATGATTGATTGCAAATTCTGGTGTTGATGTTTAATTTCTTCTTGGCGTTCATCACTTCCTTGTAAAGAGACACATAGAATAAGAATCTTTTTCATGTTTCAACTAACTTGATACAATACAATTTAGATATTCTATACTTCTGTATTTATTGTTGATAGTCCTTCTACATATTCTTCTGGTTTAGCTCTAAAATAATTTAGAAGTTACAAGTAGTGTTGGTGGTTGCTTGTACCTTTGGTGAGGGCGATCAGATTATGTGAGGGTTAACAATAATAGTATGGGCAACAAGAATTTATAAAGGCTATACCTAAATGATGTCAAATAATTTACCTATCATTCATGCTTTGTGGATTGGAGAAAAACTCGGAGCAATTTCTAGATGTTGTTTACACTCTTTTGTAATGAGGGGGCATGAGGTCCATTTACACACATATGCAGATATTATAGATGTTCCAGAGGGAGTAAAGTTAGTAGATGCAAATAAAATTATTTCTAAAGACCAAATTATAAAACATAAGGAAACAGGAAGTTATGCATTATTTTCAGATATTTTTCGTTATGAATTAATGCGTAAAGTTGATGGTGTCTATGTTGACTGTGATGTGTATTGTTTAAAATCTATTTCAATACCAGAGCATGGATACTTATTAGGCTTTGAGGATGATGAATGGATTAACGGAGCGATTTTGCGTATTCCTAAAGAAAGTGATTTACTTAAAGAACTATTAAAAGCCGCATATGATCCTTTTTTTGTGCCACCATGGTTCTCTATAAGTAAACAATTTAAATTAAAAATAAAAAAAATAATGGGAATTGGAAAAAGTCTAGCAGATATGCCATGGGGAGTTATTGGTCCTAAAGCTATTACTTATTATGTTAAGCAGTTGGATTTAAAAAATAATATTCAACCAATTGATATTTTTTATCCTGTTCACTATCAATGTATAAGTCAGCTTTGTGATCCTGCCCTTACTATAGCTGATATTACTACTTCTCGTACTACTTGTATTCATTTATATAACGAGATGTTAAAAGGTATAAAACTAGATGAATTAGATGACCATACTATTATGTCACGTCTTTTAAGATGTGATATTTAATTGTTTATTAAGATAATTAAAGCAAGTTTTAAGTGTACATTTTATTAATGTATTGAGGATGTTTAATGAGTGAATATAATAGACCAATTAGAGTTGGTTTGATTATTGATGAGTTTTTTGGCGGTGCTAATACTGCTTTTGGTGGTTATGGATTTTTAGCGAGAAATCATATAGCTAAATATATTCCAAATGCGGATATTCAAATTGATGTGTTACTAGGTAAAGGAAGCAAAAAACTCTTTGCTGAAGAGTATTTAGTAGATGACGTTAAATTATATCGACTTCCGCGTAGAAAATGGTTTGCTCGTCGCTGGCTTAGGAAAAAAAATTATGACATTTATTTAAGTGTTGAATTAACATTTAATTATGTATTGGAAAATGAATTAGATAAAAGAAAAAAATTAGTTTTATGGATACAAGATCCAAGACCTACCTATGAGTGGGAAGAAATTAATACAGTTAAATTATTTCCTGAAACTAATTATTATAATCAAAAAATATATGATCTAGTACATGATTGGTATAATAATGGCCGTGTAAAATTTATTTCGCAAGGATATTTTCTTAATCAGAAAGCTATCGATTTATATCAATTGGAAAATAGTGTTCCCATAGAATATATGCCTAATCCAATTGATATTAATTTCAATTTTGATGTTAAAACTTATGTTAAAAAGAATATAATCATTTTTTTAGGTCGTCTAGAATCTGTAAAACGAGGGTGGTTATTTTGTGAAATCGCAAAAAGAATGCCGCAATATGAATTCTATGTACTAGGACAGACTTTTAGAGAGGAAAGTAAAAATAATGAGATTATGAAAGGTTACCAGAATATTGATAACTTGCATTTTGCGGGCCATGTCGAAGGCAGCGAAAAAGAAAAATTTTTAAAAGATGCTAAGTTGCTTATTAATACCTCTATTCATGAAGCATTACCTATTTCATTTTTAGAAGCGCTTTCTTTTGGAACTTTATTAGTAAGTAACCGTAACCCTGAAGAACTAACGAGTAAATTTGGAATTCACGTAGGAGATGTATTAGGAGATGGCTTTGAAAAAGTTCATTTATATGTTGAAGCTATTGAATCTTTAATGGAAAATGAAGAACAGAGACATCTTTTAGCAATACAAGCTAGAAAATATATTGAGGAATATCATAATGTAGCTGATTTTACTAAAAAATTAAGAAATATCCTATTTCAAGAAGTAAAGTCTTAAGAATAAAATCCCGTATTGATAAATACGGGTAATTTTCTTATAGTTTATCCGCATTTCCTTTTAAAACCATATAAATCAATGCAACAAAAATGAGCAATGCACCAACCAAGCTACTTACACAGAAAAATAAAATACGTTGATTTGTAGTCATGTTAAATAATTCATTTGCAAGAATATAGCGCATGAAAAACCATTGTGCGAGGGAGAATACAATCACGACTAAAGCATGTCGACGTACATCAGGGCGCATAGCCATATAGCTGACCTTTTAATTGAAAGCAGCCTATTATGCCACTAACGTGCTTTTTCGCAAAGCATAGCTTATGAAAACTGAATGTTTGTTTGATATTGTTTAATAAAAAACCCTGCATAAGCAGGGTTTTTTAATTTGAAGATCTAAAAAATTATTTAGATTCTTCAGCTTTTGGCTTTTCACGTAAGCGGATACCCAAGTCACGAAGCTGGTTTGCTTCAACAGGAGCAGGTGCTTGAGTAAGTGGACATTCAGCAGTCTTAGTTTTCGGGAATGCGATAACGTCACGAATTGAAGTCGCGCCAGTCATAAGCATAACTAAACGGTCAAGACCAAATGCCAAACCACCGTGTGGAGGAGCACCATAACGAAGTGCGTTAAGTAAGAAGCTGAATTTCTCTTCTGCTTCTTCATCAGAAATACCAAGCGCTTCAAAAATCGCTTTTTGCATTTCTAATGTGTAAATACGAAGTGAACCACCACCAACTTCAGTACCATTCAATACCATGTCGTAAGCAACAGAAAGTGCTTCACCTGGATTGCTCTTCACGTCTTCTACGCTAGATTTAGGTAGCGTGAATGGGTGGTGAACAGAAGTCCATTTACCATCGTCAGTTTCTTCAAACATTGGGAAGTCAACAACCCAAAGTGGAGCCCACTCACAAGTTGAAAGGTTCAAGTCGTGACCAATCTTGACACGAAGCGCACCCATTGCGTCATTTACAACTTTAGCTTTATCAGCACCGAAGAATACGATATCGCCATCTTGCGCGCCAACACGTTCCAGCAGCTCAAGTACAATCGGTTCAATGAATTTCACGATTGGAGATTGAAGACCTTCAATTCCTTTAGCGAGTTCATTAACTTTAATGTACGCTAAACCTTTAGCACCATAGATGCCAACGAATTTGGTGTATTCATCAATTGCACTACGTGGCAATGAAGCTGCACCTGGAACACGTAAAGCAACAATACGACCTTTAGGATCTTTTGCAGGGCCAGCGAATACTTTGAACTCTACTTCTTGCATTAAGTCTGCAACGTCAACGAGTTTCAACGGAATACGCAAATCTGGTTTGTCAGATGCATAGTCACGCATTGCTTCGCTATATGGCATACGGCGGAATTTTTCAAATTTTACGCCAAGCAAGTCGTTAAATAATTTAACAGTCATGCCTTCCATCAAATCCATGATTTCATCGTCGTTTAAGAACGATGTTTCAATGTCGATTTGAGTAAATTCTGGCTGACGGTCAGCACGTAAGTCTTCATCACGGAAACATTTCGCGATTTGGTAGTACCGATCAATACCACCAACCATCAATAATTGTTTAAACAATTGCGGTGATTGTGGAAGTGCGTAGAAGCTACCATTTTGTACACGACTTGGTACTAAATAGTCACGTGCACCTTCAGGAGTTGCACGAGTTAAAATTGGAGTCTCAACGTCTAAGAAACCGTGATCGTCTAAATAATTACGGATCAAGTTAGTTACTTTAGAACGGAAACGTAAGCGATCTAACATTTCTGGACGACGGATGTCCAAGAAACGATATTTTAAACGGTGTTCTTCTGACACGTTAATGGTGTCATCATTTAACGGGAATGGCGGAGTTTCAGAAGCAGCAAGAACTTCGATTTCTTTGCCTAAAACTTCGATTTGACCACTCACCATATTTTGGTTTTCAGTACCTTCATAACGGCGACGAACACGACCTGTAATTTTTAATACATATTCAGAACGTGCTTTATCTGCTGTTGCAAATGCTTCTGGAGTATCTGGGTCAATAACCACTTGAACGAGACCATCACGGTCACGCATATCAAGGAAAATAACACCGCCATGGTCACGGCGACGATGTACCCAACCGCATAGTGTAACGGTCTGGTCGATTTGGGCTTCAGTTAAAGAGCCACAGTAATGAGTTCGCATCATGATGAAGATTATCCAAACTATATTGGCTGAAAGGACGGATGCGTAAACCGCGCACCGTCAAAAAAGTAAGTTTTCGATTATGCCTTGTTGGATGGTTTGTCACAAGAACTAGATCAAAAAACCGCAGAAATTAACCTGAAAATGAGCAATTTGGCAGCGATTTTAATTATTCATCCCATTCTTTGTTGTCGATCTAAAACCAAGAATAGTAAGCATCCTAAGCTAAAGGTACTTAACCAACCTTGCATAAATTCATTAATAGAGCGGCCCGTAAAATAATACGTATCGGCATGCCAAACTTCATGAGGAATGTAGCGGGCATAATCCCAAAAAGAAAATAGGCCTAACACTGTAGATAAAATCAAAAGAAACCATGCAAAAAATTTAATTTTTTTACTTACTTTCCAGTGTTGTTTATAGCGCTGATAATAATGAACACACATCCAAGCAATAAAAGGTAGCGCAAGAGCAGAGGAGCCTAGCTGTAAAAGACGATGTAAGGGATAAGGGTGTCCCAAAAGATGAACTGTGGTCGCTAATACATCTTTAAATATAAAAGTCCGAAAGTCTGAGTGTGTTAGGCCATCCCAAATTAAATGAGTGGCAATCCCTAAAATAAGCGCGAGTAATGTTCCAATCAAAAATAAAAACATACGTTTTAAAGAGTGGAGGTCAAGATCATGTTGAATGCCCAAAAAACGATAAATTACAGGCCGGTAAAGTAAATACCAAATAGCACAGAATAATAATCCTAATGCAAGATTTGGGTAGAAAAGTCCTTTCCATTGATGTGTCAACATCCCTGACTGCATTGTAAATAAGCGGTAAAGATCGGGTGTCATACTTCCAATTGCTAGAGCTGCAACTGGTAAAGTGTTTCGGCTAAGCTTTGAAAGAGGGGGTGCTATAACGGCATGAGAGATTGTAAAAGGCATTATAAAACAGAGATTACTCACATCATTTAATTGCCCAGTCTAAAGAATCAGCCGATTGGAAATGTTTTTTATTGCAAAAAGACTGAAATGTTATAATATAACAAAACAAAAGGCGTAGCGATCAGAGAATCACCTCATGTTGTTCTATAAAAATATTTTGACCTTATCCATTTTAGCTGTCATATCCGTACCTTCGTTTGCAGCAGAAAGTGAAAATGTTGAAAAGCTAGAAACCATTCGAATTAAGGCTCATCCACTTGAGCAAACTTCACAAGATTTTGCTGTGGCAGATACTGTTGTTGATCAAAAGCATCTGTCGCAAGGCGCTGCTGCCATTGGGGATGCACTCAGTAGTGAAGTCGGAATTTACGCGAATCAGTTTGGGGCTGGTTCGAGTCGTCCAGTGATTCGTGGACAAGATGGACCACGCGTTAAAGTACTTCAAAATTCATCAGAAAATATTGATGTCTCGACGTTGTCTCCTGACCATGCTGTTACTGTAGATCCTGTGCTTGCGAAACAAGTCGAAGTAATTCGCGGCCCTTCAACTTTACTGTTTGGTGCGGGGACTGTCGGTGGTTTAGTCAACGTCATTGATAACAAGATCCCTACGCAAATGCCTGAAAATGGTTATGAAGGACAAGTTGGCTTACGTTACAACACTGGAAGTGATGAAAAACTGGCGAGCGCTGGCGTAACTGTTGGCCTAGGCAGCCAAGTTGCTTTACGTGTTGAGGGGTTAACTCGTGATGCGAATAATTATATTGCGCCCAATTATATTCATGAAGGTGAAAAAGAGCGCCGTGTAGACAATACTTTTGCGCAGGGTGACTCGGTTAATGTTGGTTTGTCTTGGATTTATGACCGTGGTTATACGGGTATTTCTTATAGTAACCGTCGTGATCAATATGGTTTACCGGGGCATAGCCATGAATACGAAACTTGCCATATTCATGGTTTAAGTTTGCATTGTGGAGACCATGAAGAGGGTGAAGAAGGTCACGATCATGAGCATGAAGAACATGAACATGGTGGCCCATGGATTGATTTAAAATCTGAGCGTTACGATTTTAAAACCGAGTTAAATGATCCATTTGCAGGCTTCCAAAAGTTACGTGCGCAAGCAAGCTATACTGACTATCAGCACGACGAAATTGAAGAGGGAACAATTGCGACCCGATTCCAAAACAAAGGTTATGATGGACGTATTGAGTTAGTACATAACCCGATTGCAAGTTGGGAAGGGGTAATTGGTGCACAGTTAGGTCAACAGAAATTAGATTTAACTGGCGAAGAAGCATTTATGGCTCCGACCACTACCAAAAAGTGGAGCGTATTTGCTTTAGAACATAAACAATGGAAAGACGTACATTTTGAGCTTTCTGCCCGTGCAGATCAGCAAGAAATTGATGTAGACGACAATTCTAAACAGGATTTTGATGGTTCGGCATTTTCTTACGCAGGTGCTGCGAATTGGGAATTTGCACCGAACTATAAACTTTCTTTTGTCGCTTCACATCAGGAACGTTTACCTTTAGCTCAAGAGTTATATGCAAATGGTGGACATTTTGCGACGAATACTTATGAGTTAGGCAATGATCAACTCAGTAAGGAAAAATCGAATAATGTTGAGTTAGGTTTGCATTTTGATAATGACAAACTTGATTATCATCTTCATGTGTACCATAACTGGTTTGATGACTACATCTATGCGCAAACCCTTGACCGTTATAAAGACTTCCGTTTAGTTCAATACACTCAAGATAAAGCACGCTTCTATGGTGCAGAGGGTGAAATTGGTTATCAAATTACCCCAATGTACAAGATCAGTGCTTTTGGTGATTATGTGCGCGGTAAAATTGATGCAGAAGGTAATGCTCCACGTATTCCAGCAGGACGTTTAGGTACTAAAGTCGATGCAGATTTTGGTGATGGTTTTAGTGGTTCTGCCGAGTACTACCATGTCTTTAACCAAGATAAGATTGCAGCTTACGAGACCGAAACTGAAGGCTATAACATGCTCAATCTTGGGGTGGCATATTCTGGACAATATGGTGCAAAAACAGATTATCGTGTTTATATGAAAGCAAATAACTTGTTAGATGACACGGTTTATCAACATGCTTCATTCTTATCAAATATTCCACAAGTTGGACGTAATTTTACAGTAGGTGTTGATTTTAGTTTCTAAGGCTTTAACACGAAACTAAACTTGAAAAATCAATCCAAAAGACCTAATTTGAAAGCATCAAGTTAGGTCTTTTTTATGCGTATTTTTCAACGAATTCATCAAAAAATAAATTGGTCAGGGCGTCGTTATATGGCGGTATTACTTTGCGTTGTTGCTATTGCATATCTTGCATCAGCGATTTACCACACAGTAAAACCATTACCACAAGGGATTAACTTTAGTGGCAAGCTTAGACATGCCGATGTCAAATTTTTAGCAGACAAAACTTATCTTGATGCAAAAGGGCAACAGCAGGTTGATCAGCACATCTTTGATGAAATCTTGAAAATGATTGATGAGGCAAAAACCACGATTGTGGTGGATATGTTCTTGTTTAATTCTGAAGTAGGTGACTCAAAACTCAAGCAAAGACCATTAATGCAAGAGCTAACCGATGCATTAGTAAGTAAGAAAAGACAGAACCGCCAAATTCAGATCGTTATGATTACCGACCCGATTAACTCGGTTTATGGTGGTATCAGCCCTGAACACTACCGTCAGTTACGTCAGGCAGGTGTTGATGTGATTGAAACGAATTTAGCCCCTTTACGAGCTTCTAACCCATTCTGGTCAGGCTTCTGGTACATCTGCTGTCAAAATATTGGTAATAACCCTGAAAAGGGCTGGTTACCGAATCCATTCGGTGATGAAAAAATTACACTGCGCAGCTATCTAAACTTATTTAATTTTAAGGCCAATCACCGTAAGACTGTTGTGGTCGATACCGATGCTGGTTGGAAGTCATTGGTGACCTCAGCAAATCCACACGATGGTAGTTCTAGACACTCTAATGTCGCGTTGGTTGTAACAGGGGCAACAGCTGCTGATGTTCTTCAAACTGAAGCTGCAGTTGCACAAATGTCAGGCAGTAGCTCTCCATCGCTCATTTTAGGTGACTTTGAAAAAGACGTTAGCAAGCCTCAAGTGCAGGTGTTAACTGAAGGCGCAATTTATCAATCTGTATTGAAATTGATTAATTCAGCGAAGCCGAAAGAGCATCTTGATTTAAGTATGTTCTATTTATCTGAACGCAAGATTATTCAAGCGCTAAAAAATGCTCAAGAACGAGGCGTTATTGTTCGTGTTTTACTAGATCCGAATAAAGATGCATTTGGTCGACAAAAGAATGGTATTCCAAACCGTCAGGTGGCTTCAGAGCTACACGCTGCGGGCATTCCAATCCGTTGGTGTGATACACATGGCGAGCAGAACCATAGCAAAATGATCTTGAAATATAATGCCCAACACGCTGAGTTGATTGTAGGATCTGCCAACTTTACGGCCCGTAATTTAAAAAATTATAACCTTGAAACGGATATGTTGGTCATTGGCAAAGTTCAAGATCAAGTTTTTAAAGATGCGCAAGATTACTTCAATACCTCGTGGTCAAACCTAAAAGATAGACAGATGAGCGTGGATTACGCGAAGTATGCAGATGAGTCTAAAGCGAAGTATTGGATTTATCGTTTTATGGAATGGTCAGGATTATCGACTTTTTAATTCTATTTTTTATATAAACGTTGAGGCTATATGTTCACGACGGAGTCTTACTTAGTCTCACCCTAAAACTAGAGCTCATTCGTTACTTTGGTTTTGCCCAAAGTAACCAAAGGCATTTGTCATCCACAAAACCTGTTCAATATCTTCATTTAACCGATTTTATTGCAAATACAATATATTCATAAATTTCGGGCAGGTTGTGGATGACATTTAGCACAAGCGAATATTGGAAAATATTAATTTCTATATCACTTAGCCTACCCATCATTGAAATAATTTAAGGTGCAGGCGGAATCAATTGATCCAACGCTTTATCATCAAGTTTTTCGATTTCACTCAAATCCGTTTTAATTTTCCACTGTGACTCATCGTCAACAGGATTCGGCAAACGCGCTTCAAGCCAATCACAAACCACATCCGGAGAAAATTCAGGATGGTTACATTGAATAATCCATGATAAAAAGTCTTTGGCTTCACCATTCATGTAAGGTGGCGGTGAAACAGGGAAGAATAATGTGGGTAGGCGTTCATTCGTCGATAGATAATTTAAAACATGACCTAATTCTTGAACTGTTTGCCATGCAAGTGCATGCTCTACGTCAATACTGAACTTAAACCACCAAGCATGTTCGCCATCTGCTCCATGAGCCATAATACGGGCTTCTTGTACACTTGGAACTTTGCAAAAAAATTGATGAAGACGCTCAAAACTGATTTCAGACACAGCAATTGACCTAGTTTGAAAAATGCTAATGGTAGCACAGATACAGATTCTTCATATTTTCTTTATAGTCATTACAAAGTTTAGCAATCAAAGCGGTTTTATTCATGGTTTCTCCTTGAGTCTCTTCTAATCTAGCTTCATATCAAGATTAAAAGGAAATAGGCCATGAAAAAGCCAATCGTTCTTGTACTTTCGACATTAATGTTAGGTATATCAGCTACCGCGATGGCCGATTCTGGACACCGTTGGAACAATGACCATGGTAAAAACTATGATCGATATGAGCATCGTGATGACCGCCGTCATGATTATCGTAATGATCACCGAGCGCCAGTTTGGTCAAATGCTGATCGTGGTAAGCATTATGGTAACTATGTTGCTTTTAAACGTGGTGAACGTATTCCTGCCCAATATCGCCATAGCCGCTATTATGTTTCGGACTGGAGAGCACACCGTTTATATGCGCCACCACGTGGATACCACTGGGTTAAAACCCCTAACCAATACTTATTAGTAGACTCAAGACACAACATTTACCGAGTTCGTTAAATGTAAAACTAAAAAGGCCTCAATAGTGAGGCCTTTTTCTATGCTAACTCATCATCTTGCGGTTGAGGGGTTTTCAAATTATTTGAGGTTTTTGCATGTTTCTCTTTCATTACTGATGGGTAGTGCCATGAAGCAAATCGTACAACTAAAATAGATAAGGCTAAAATCAAAATTGAGCCTGTAATAATGACTTGATCAATATCTGCTTTATGATCATGTTGAATATCTGAAATGAGTAGACGGGTTAAGGCCGTAATCGCGACATAAATAAGAAATCGTACAGGCATATGGTTGGTTTTAAAGTAAATTCCAACCATTGCTCCAAGCTCTAAGTAAATAAATAATAATAAAATATCATCAATTGAAGCATACTTTTTGACAGTAAGAATTTCAAAAACCGTATTGGCTGCCGACCATGCCACCATACACCCGATAATAAACAAGGCTAAATAATGGAAGGCTTCTACGGCGTAATGTCCGAAACGGTCAAGTATTCGTTCGTATTTTTTAGGATCAGGCATAATAAGATCTTTTGTTCACTTCGTAATGTTTAGAAATTAAACAAATTTTGTGCCAATGGAAATAGTAAATACAAAATAAAAAAACGCCTGATTATTCAGGCGTTTTTTATAAAGAACTTAATTAAGATTGATTTGTAAAGTAATCTTCACTAAAGCCCATAATTAAGTCAGAACCAGCTTTGACTTTAGCAATACGCGCATCAATATCTGGCAAGATACGTTCAACAAAGTACTGAGCCAAAGCAAGTTTGTTTTGGTAGAAATCACCAGACTTATCTTTAGCAGCGGCAGCAATTTTCGCAAACATGTATGAGAAGCTGAGTAAACCCACTGCATGTAAATAATCAACCGCAGCTGAGTTAGGGAACTCTACATTTTCAGCAGCTTGCTCAATAATAAACTGAGTGATTGCTTCGATTTCAGTTGCAGCATCTAAAGTTGCATCTTTAATGAAGTTCAAATCAGTGTCTAAGTCATTTGCAAAGTCACGAATTTCAGTGATGTATTCAGCAATGAATGCACCGCCACATTTAATGGTTTTACGACCAATTAAATCTTGAGATTGAACACCGTTGGTTCCTTCGTAGATTTGAGCAATACGAAGGTCACGAATACATTGTTCCATACCCCATTCGCGGATGTAACCGTGACCACCAAATACCATTTGAGCATCTAAAGTCGCTTGGAATGCGGTATCTGTGAGGTAAGCTTTTGCAATTGGAGTTAAAAGCGCAACGCGGTCATTGGCTTTTTTCACTGCTGCTGCATCAGTTGAGAATTTAGTGATATCGAGTTGTTGACCTACATAGACTGCAAATGCACGAGATGCTTCATTATTTGCACGTACATTTAACAACATACGACGTACATCACCATGCACTAAAATGCTGTCAGCAGGTTTATTTGGCGATTGAACACCAGCTGCACTACGACCTTGTAAACGGTCAGTCGCGTATTGAGCAGCATTTTGATAAGCAAATTCAGATGCACCTAAACCTTGAATACCCATTGATAAACGTTCGTAGTTCATCATAACGAACATTGCAGCAAGGCCTTCGTTTTCTTTACCAACGAGGTAACCTTTAGCTCCATCAAAGTTCATCACACAAGTTGCAGATGCCTTGATACCCATTTTATGTTCAATAGAACCTGGACCAACATGGTTACGGTCGCCTAAAGAACCATCTTCATTTACAAGGTATTTCGGTACGATAAATAACGAGATACCACGTGAACCAGCAGGGGCGTCTGGAGTTTTAGCAAGTACCAAATGAATGATGTTTTCTGCTAAATCGTTGTCACCGCCAGTGATGAAGATTTTAGTACCTGTGATGTTATAAGTACCGTCTTCATTACGTTCAGCTTTGGTTTTGATAATACCTAAGTCAGTACCTGCATGTGGCTCGGTTAAGCACATGGTACCTGACCATTCACCTGAATAAATCTTAGGTAAATAAGTTTCTTTTTGTTCTTGAGATGCGTAGCTGCTTAAAGCCATACCTGCACCCACGGAAAGAAGCGGGTAAAGCATGAAAGATGGGTTAGTCGCAAATAACATTTCATCAGAAAGAACGGTGAGCATTTTTGGCATGCCTTGACCGCCCCATTCCTCATCGGCACCTAAGCCAATCCAACCACCTTCTGCATATTGACGAAATGCATCTTTAAAACCAGCTGGTGTGAATACTTCGCCGTTTTCATAGCGAGCACCTTCTTCGTCACCGGTACGGTTTAATGGATGAGTCACGTTCTGAGCAAATTTAGCCATTTCTTCTAAAATTGCTTCAGCTGTTGCAGCATCTACATGAGCGAGTTTCTCATTAGACTGCCAAAATTGTTCTGCTTTAAATACATCATTTAAGATGAATTTCATATCAGCTAAAGGAGCATTGTAAATTGGCATAATCGTTCACCTTTTTTGTGCACATTGGCCTGTGCTAGATATCCTGTAAAACGAAATGGATATGGAATTTAAAGTGTAAATTTATCATTGATTTTATAAAAAAAGGACCGTCAAAACTGAGCAGTCCTTTTTTGTTTTTTAACATTGCATATCGCAACTAACTATGGTTAGAAAGCGAAATGTTCAGCGTCTAATGACATTAATGGATCTAGACCACCAGCGATCACATCTACGTGAGAACGTACACGTGGCAAGATTTTCTTGAAGTAGAAACGAGCAGTAGTTACTTTCGCATTATAGAAGTCAACATCGGTTGTACCTTCTGCCAATTTCTCTTGTGCTACAAGCGCCATACGAGCCCATAGGTAAGCTAAAGTGATATAACCTGCGAAGTATAGGTAATCTACAGCAGCAGCACCGACTTCATCTGGGTTTTGCATCGCACGCATACCGATTTGCATAGTAAGATCGCCCCATTCTTTGTTAAGCGCCGCAAGCGGTTCAACAAATTCTTTCATAGCAGCGTTGTCTTTGTTTGCTTCTACGAATTTATGGATGATCTTAGTGAAGTCACGTAGCATTGCACCTTGAGTTTGCAATACTTTACGACCTAACAAATCAAGTGCTTGGATTTCAGTTGTACCTTCATACAAGCAAGCAATACGTGTATCACGTACGATTTGTTCCATGCCATGCTCAGAAATAAAGCCATGACCACCGAAGACTTGTACACCGTGCTTAGCAGATTCAGAACCTGTTTCAGTTAAGAATGCTTTTGCAATTGGAGTCAATAAAGACAAGATGTTGTCAGCAAACTTACGCTCTTCTTCAGTTTCGCCTTTTTCAACGATATCTGCGTATTGAGCAAGTAAGTAAACAAGAGCACGACCGCCTTCAGCAAACGCTTTTTGAGTTAAAAGCATGTTACGAACAGCAGGGTGAACGATAATTGGATCTGCTTCTTTTTCTGGAGCTTTAGGACCAGAAAGTGAACGCATTGCTAAACGTTCTTTCGCGTAAGTTAACGCACCTTGGAAAGATGATTCAGACGCTGCTAAACCTTGAACAGCAGTACCAATACGTGCTGTGTTCATGAAGGTGAACATACAGTTCAAACCACGGTTTTCAGGTCCAATCAAGTAACCTTTAGCTTGGTCAAAGTTAATGACACAAGTCGCGTTACCATGAATACCCATTTTGTGCTCGATAGAACCACAACGAACTGCATTACGCTCGCCTACAGTACCATCTGCATTTACATGGAATTTAGGAACGATGAATAATGAGATACCTTTGGTACCTTTTGGCGCACCTGGTAAACGAGCAAGAACGATATGGATGATGTTTTCAGCCATGTCATGTTCACCAGCAGAGATAAAGATTTTCTCGCCAGAGATTGCATAGCTACCATCAGCATTTGGTTCTGCTTTAGTACGGATAATACCTAAATCTGAACCTGCATGAGACTCAGTTAAGCACATCGTACCTGTCCAAACACCTGAAACAAGGTTTGGTAAATAAGTATTTTTTTGTTCATCAGAACCGTGATGCTCTAATGTACGTACAGCTCCGTGAGACAAGCCTGGGTACATGCCCCATGCCCAGTTAGAGCTACCTACCATTTCAGAAATTGCGATACCTAAAGAGTTAGGTAAGGCCTGACCACCGTATTGTTCTTCTGCTGATAAAGACGGAAAGCCAAGTTCAATATATTTTTGATAAGCTTCTTTAAAACCTGTTGGAGTAGTGACTACGCCATCATTCCAAGTACAACCTTCACGGTCGCCCACTTGGTTTAAAGGAGAAAGTTCATTTTCACAGAAGTCAGCAGCAGCTTCTAAATATTGATCAACCAATTCACGGCTTACGTTACCTTGGAAATCAGGTAATTTTGCATAGTGTTCTTCAGCATTTAATAATTCATGCAAAACAAATTGCATATCACGTAAGGGCGCTTTGTATTGTGGCATATCGGGTTCCTCAATACTGGTGAAACCAGAGTTATAATCTTAATCTATGAGAATGTGCCATGAGGCACCTTGGACTATTACATCGTGCAACAACTTGCATAACTGCACAAGCACCTCAGGACCTTTACTTTGTGACTGCAAAGTCAAGAAAAAAATGCTTAAACTAGCTAAGTGCTTTGAGTGTAAACACTTTTGGTTATGTTTATATGATACAAATAGTCAAAATCGTAAACACTTATGTATAAACAAAAGGCGCCTATAGGCGCCTTTTGTTTTATGATTTTTAGAATTATTTTGCTTGAACTGGTGCAGGAGCAGGGGCATTAACAGGTGGTTGAGGGCGTTTTGGTTCAAAACGAAGGTTACAAGTACCTTCAAGTGTCTTATCTCCAATTTGAACACTTACGGGTTGTCCATTGGCCTTACCATCACATGCTTTTTGGATTTGTTCAAAGCGAGCTTGACGTTCTGCGCGGTGCTGTTCCCATGCAGCTTTTTGTTCTGGGGTGAACTCACGGTGCTTCATACGGTGGTGACCCTCACGTGGGCCATCTTGCATCATTCCATGCTCTGGTTTAGGTGGTTGAGTTGTCGATTGACACGCAGCCAAACTTCCGATTGTTACAATTGCCGCACTGAATAATGCAATTTTTGCCGTCATTTTCATATTTAAAGCCCTTTAATGTTGTGTTTTCTGATGGCTTAAAGATTAGATAATAAAGATGTAGAAACAATGGAGAGTTTTTCTTTTCGTTGTTGGTTACAATGCAAAATATAGGGTAAAAATGAGAGAGTGGTTTTGAACGTTCTACGTGTTCCCATTGCATTACGGTTATTTTTGACAGTCTTGCTCACCACATTGCTTATTGCGACTGCAAGCTTGAGCGTTTTGCACTGGACAATGCAAAAGAACTTTGCCAAATATGTGGCTGACGTTGAAATGCAGAAACTAGACCGCCTCATTACCAATCTTGGCGATGTCTATACCGTGTACCATGATTGGGGAAATGCGATTCAGGCACAGATTTTACAAATCGAAGGAACAGCGGCTCCCGATGACTATGATCGTCTCTCACAGTGGTGGCTTCGTCGCCAATATGACATTGCCATACAGCAGCATTCTTTTGATGAACACGCGCTTATCAATATTTCACCGCAAGTTGCACCGACAAATAAAAATACTATTTTTAGTGATGAGGAATTAAGAGCACTCGAGCAAAATTTACCTTCCCAGTATCAACCCTTTGAAGGGCTACGTTTCCCTTTAAGCGCAAACCAATTTCGCCCAAGTGATGATAAAAATAAGTCTAAGAAGGGAAGCTTAAAAGATATTGAAACCCAAAATGGGAAGAAACGTTTTATCGCTTTACCAGACCGTTTAGGATTGAGTTCCCGTTTATCTCTATATGATGCACAGCACCAGTTTGTGGTAGGTGAACCGCCTTCTTCAGATCAAATGTCATTTCGCCCGATTATTTTAAATAATAAAGTCGTGGGATATTTAGGTTTAAAGCCTGTTTTAGATAAAGAAGACGCTTTGAGTATTAATTTCTTTAGTAATCAAAAGCGTTATTTACTCTTAATTTATGCTTTAACCTTACTATCAAGTTTAGTTGCAGCACTGTTAATGGCGACTTATTTTAAAAAGCCAATTCAGCGTTTATTAAATGCAACCAATGAATTAACCAAAGGAAATTATCAACACCAAGTGGTCATTAAGCGAAATGATGAGCTAGGTGATTTATCTACTCAATTGAACCACTTGGCAGAGATTTTACATCAGCATGAAGAGTCGCGACGTCAATGGGTGGCTGATACTTCTCATGAATTAAAAACGCCTTTAGCTGTATTGCAAGCACAAATTGAAGCGATGCAAGACGGGATTCGAAAAGCCACACCTGAACATTTAGATGCAATGATGCGTCAGGTTTCAAGCTTGAAAAAATTGACCCAAGACCTTGCAGACTTGGCGCAGGCAGATGCTCAGCAGCTTAAGTGTTATTTGAGCTCTGTAAATCCATGGGAAGTGGTACTACAAGAAGTTGAAAACTTTAAACCCAAACTTGAGCAGGCTGGTCTCGAAATTCAAGTTGAAGGAACAAGTTCTCCGCTATTATTAGACCGTGACCGGTTTAAACAGATTATTGTTAATTTAATTAGTAATAGTATTCGTTATACGGAAACAGGTGGCAAAATTCATATTCATACAAGCCAGACTCCTCAAGAGTGGACTTTGTATGTCGATGATAGTCCTTATGGTTTAAGTGATGAGCAGTTATCCCGTTTAGGTGAACGTTTCTATCGCGTAGATGATTCGCGTACGCGTAGTACAGGTGGAACAGGGCTGGGCTTAGCTTTGTCTTGTAAGATTGCGCAGGCGCTTGGTGGTACACTCAGTTTTGAACATTCACCATTAGGTGGTTTACGTTGTGTACTTACTTTTAAAAAGCAGAGTTAAATATAAAAGGAAAAATATCTCATGAAACATGTGATGTTGGTTGAAGATGAAGTCGAATTGGCGCATTTGGTGCGTGATTATCTTGAAGCTGCCGGTTTTGAAGTAAGTATGTTTCATGATGGTCAAGATGCCTATGCGAGTTTCCAGCAACGTAAACCAAATTTGATGATTCTGGACCTAATGGTTCCACGAATGGATGGTTTAACGATTTGCCGTAAAGTTCGTGAACAATCAGATTTACCGATTATTATGGTCACTGCCCGTACCGAAGAAATTGACCGAGTATTAGGTCTTAACATGGGAGCTGATGATTACGTATGTAAACCATTTAGCCCAAAAGAGTTAGTGGCTCGTGTACAAGCTGTTTTACGCCGTTTAGAGCGTAAGGCAGAACCTGAACAAAATGATTCTTTCCGAATTGATAAAGCACAACAAAGAATTTGGTATCAACAAAAATCGTTGAGCTTAACGCCAACCGAATTTCGCTTACTTGAGCTATTTTTAGAGCATGTGGGGCAAGTTTATTCACGTGCACAATTATTGGATCATATTAATCCAGATAGCTTTGATGTTGCCGATCGTGTGATTGACAGCCATATCAAAAACTTGCGACGAAAAATTAGTGAAGCAGCGGAAACTGGTAACCGCCATGAGTGGATTCAAGCAGTTTATGGTGTAGGTTATCGCTTCGAATATCCTGAAGAGTAAGTCTTCATAAAAGTTATTCTGTGGATAACCACAATGTTATCCACAGAAAATGTGGATAGTTTTAAAGATTTTATGGATAAATTATAATCTTGGTTTGATTGGGTACCAATTGCCAAATTTCATCTATATCTACATTTCTAACCGCGATACATCCTAACGTCCAATCCTTATGGGGCATATAAGTCGAGCTAAAAGGCATCGAGAGTAATGATTTCGGAACAGATCCATGAATCATGATATCTCCTCCTATTGGTTGATGATGTTGCTTGGCATAAGCAATATCTTTCGCATTGGGATAGGAAATATGCAAAGATTTATAGTAAGCACTTTGTGAGTTTCGCCAATCTATAGAATAAATCCCTTCAGGAGTTCTACCATCATTTTCAAAGTGTTTATGTCCTTTGGGATTAAAGCCGAGACGAATCGGATATTGCCGAATCACGTCCTGATTACTCTTGAGCAGAAGTAGGCGTTGGTTTTTAAACACTTCAATTGAAGTAACAGGCTTGGTCTTGATTATTTCTTGGATCTCTTCATTTGAGAGGGCTTGATGGCTTGACGTAAAAGTCGGTAAATATTTTTCATAATTATAAAAAGCGATTCCCAGTGGAACTATAAGAAATGTACAAATAATGAGGGGTTTAATTTTCATATATTATTCTTTGATGTGTAAGAAACTCTCTTAAGCTAAGTGGCTTAAGAGAGTTTAGTTTTTTAATATTAAGATTAAGATGAACAGCTCACTGCCACATCTGGAACATCACTTGGTAATGGCCCTAAATCTTGTGGTTGCTCAAGATCTGGTTGTCTTGTGTATGGATGATTAAGTAGCTTAAATAAACGATCTACTTCGCTAAAATCATCTCTTTCCGCTGCTTCAATAGCACGCTGAGCCATGTGATTCCGTAAAATATAAATCGGATTTGCTTTTTGCATATTTGCATCCAGCTCATCAATATCTTGATGTTCACGAATGCTTTCATATTGGCTAAGAAACTCATCAAACTGTCGAATATCAAGGCAATCATCTCGTAAAGCTTTGTATTCTTTATTTTGAAGACGAATAAAACTTTGAGTGTAATCGAGTTGTTCAGTTTGTAAGATTCTTAAAAACGCAAAACTACAATCAAGGCTGTCTTTGTGGAAATGGGGAAGTCCCATTTTTTGACATAAACCTTGTCCATAGTGTTCTAAAAAGATTGGTTCAAATTGTTCTAAGCAACGTGCTAACTCTTCTTTAAACTTATCTTTTTGTTCAGGTTCAGCGAGAGGAATTAAGTTGTTTAGCCACGTCCATAAGTTCCAATGGCCTATACTCGGTTGATTTTGATAGGTATAACGACCTTGGTAGTCCGAGTGATTGTTGATCCAGTTGGGGCGGAAACGCTCCATAAAACCATATGGCCCAAAATCGAGTGTTGAACCTGTAATATTTAAGTTATCGGTATTCATCACTCCATGAGCAAATCCAACCAATTGCCATTTCGCAATCATAATTGCAGTACATTCAACTACCTTTTTTGCAAAGGATAAAATTGGATTTTCAGTTTCTAAGCATTCTGGATAATGCCATTCAATACATTTTTGAGTGAATTCTGACAGCAATTCAGGCGCATATTGATTAATCCATTCGAAGTGTCCTAAACGAATATGACATTCAGATGTTCTAAGTAGCATTGCGCCTAACTCTAGTTTTTCACGCTGTACACCTTGAGTCGAGGTTGTAAAACCGACTGCATGACTAGATGCGACGCCTAAAGCATTTAGAGCATGTCCTGCTAAATATTCACGGACCACAGAACGTAATACTGCTCGCCCATCTCCCATTCTTGAATAAGGCGTAGGACCTGCACCTTTGAGATGTAGGTCAATGGTTTGACCCTTTGTATTCAGTATTTGCGCAATCAGTAAGCCACGTCCATCGCCGAGTTGTCCTGCCCATTGTCCGAATTGGTGGCCAGCATAGACCATCGCAAGAGACGGAAATTCAGGGAATGTACGCTGTCCACTACAGATCTCAACCCATGCATTTTTATCGTCTTCTGACCATTGCAGTTCATCAGCCAAAGCACTGTTAAAATGTCCTGCTTTTGCACCACGTAAAGGTGATGGTTGCTGAACATGAAATAATTTAGACGGAAGTGAAGGGTAGAGCGGATTAAACTGCATAGGCTTAGCAAAATAGAGAGAGCAGATTTCACTATAACACAGTTAAAAAGCAGGCATAAAAATAGCTCCCGAAAGAGCTATTTTAGATCAGAATTTATTTTAGTCTGACACCACGTTGGTATTCTTTTTAACACTACGCATCAGTGTTTCTAAGCATTCGCGGTGATGACTTAAACGGTGTTCAAGCAATTGGAAATCAACTTTAAGCTTATGATCCATTCTATGAATCTTTTCAGCCATTGCTGCTTTTTTCGCTTGTAACTCTTGTTCTTTAAGTTTTGCCCAATCATTTAATGTGTGTGTAAATGCTTCATACTCTTGTGCAATACGTTGCTTCATTTGAGTAATGTCTGCATTTACATCATGACCATAAATAGCGAGGTCTTGTTCAGCGTATTTAAATTTCATCGCCAGTTCTGCTTTTTTAATATTAAAGCTTGGAATACGACGTAAATTTTTAGCTAAACCAATTTTAGAACATGACCAGATTAACCATTTTGTTGGGTCATATTGCCACCATTTCACACCATTACGATAGTCGTATTGGAAGATATGGTGATAGTTGTGGTAACCCTCGCCCCAAGTGGCAATGGCTAACCAGAAATTATCACGTGCTGAGTTTTCGTCTGTATAAGGACGTTTACCAAACATATGGCAAAGCGAGTTAATAAAGAATGTAACTTGATGGCTAATGATTAAACGTAACAAACCACCTAAAAGGACTACACCCCATAGGTCGCCAGTTGCCCAACCGATTAAACCTAAAATACCAACATGAACTGCAACTACAAGTAGCGCGTAATATTTATGCTGGAACATGACCAATTTATCATTGAGTAGGTCTGGTGCATTTTTAAAGTCTGGCTCAGATGGTGAATGATCGCGGATCATCCAACCCATATGGGCATACCAAAAACCACGCTCAATCGAATACGGATCTTCATCAACATCATCAACATGTCGATGGTGAGTACGGTGACCAGATGCCCAGAACAAAATACTATTTTGCACGGCAAATGTTCCACCGATCATTAAAAGAATTTTAAGCGGTAACGACGCTTCATAAGCTCGGTGAGCCCAAAGGCGATGGTAACCAGCAGTAATCCCCATACTACTTAGAGCTAAAAGAAAAAATAAGCTTACCCATGCGCTTACACTAAAATCATAATAATACGCATAAATCGGGATTATGATTGCGGCAAGAATTGGTAAACCAATTAAGGTAATGCTAGCGGTCCAGTTAATTGGGGCTTTGAGTGGGGCGGAAGTCATATCCGGCAGCGCTCCTAGAATCCTTGTGAAACAAGGTACAAAGACAAAACGACATAGCAAAACCAATCATCAAGATATATTGCTATTCTATCCTTCATATTAGCACGTGCTTAGTGAGAATCACTAGCATTATTGTACAGATGTATTGAAAGAACCGTAACAGAATTAAACTATGTCAAAGAGTTTTTCAAGCAGGAGAAGTTGTTTAATGAACGTACAACGATTGAAAAAAAAGAACAGCATTGATATTTCAAGAAAATTATCATTGAAGTGTGTCTTGGTCACAATCAGTCTTGTATTAGCCGCATGTCAAAGTGCACCCGAACAAACTACGAAAAAAGTTCAAACAAAAAGAACAGTTCATCAGACTCAAACCCCTATTGTAAAAAAGCGAGTGAGTCCAGATGGCATTCAAGATATTGATTGGCAGATCACTCAGATCAGTGGTCATAAGGCAAAATTTTTTAACCAATGGCCAACCCTTTCACTGAACTCAGCAGTCAAAACAGTATCGGGACATACTGGCTGTAATGCTGTTTTTGGCCGTTATACATTTAATTTCAGTCAGCAAAAACTTGATATGCAAGTAAATGCAGGCCATTCAAGCTGTGATGGTGCTTTGGCTCAAGAAGCAGAGCTGGTAGATGCTTTGCAACGTATCCAACGCTTCCAACTCGTAGGTAATACGCTATATCTACTTGACCAAAGTGGTCAGCGCCTCATTCAGGCACAAAAGAAATAAAAGGTGGTTTTTACCACCTTTTTTATATTTACAGGGCTTGTAACATCGTAGTTGGAATATCTGTAATTAAGCCCTGAATTTCTAAATCACGCAGCCTTTTTGCTCTTTCTACATCATTCACTGTCCACACACTAATGTTCAACCCAGCTTGATGAGATAGTTGGATCATTTCATCTGTTGCCAGCTGATCATGCCAACCAATATGACCGCAACCATATTGATGCGCGAGTTCAATTGCCGTTGCCCCAACAGGAAGTTCAACTAACAATCCGCGTTTAAATTGAGAGTTTATATCGCGTAAGGCGGTTAGAATTTGAAGATCAAAACTTGTGATGGTTACAACTTTTTCAAAGCCCTGTAATTCCGTCTCAAGCTTTTGAACGAGCTTTTCGGCCAACGCCATATCTCTTACAGCTTTAACTTCAACTTCAATATGATCGAAATTATCAAGTAAGTTTAAAACACCTGTAAGGGTCGGTGTTGGTTCAGGAGTCGGCCAATTGGGCCAGCTTTGACGATGATCAAATGACAACGCTTGAGCTAAAGTAGATTGTTCTACAACTTGATCGACTCCAGCTGTACGCAAAAAATTGTCATCATGAATAACAACTAACTCTTGGTCTTGAAGCTGACGAATATCGAATTCGACACCACGAATACCTAAATTTTTTATGTGCTGAAACCCACCAAGTGTATTTTCAGGAGCTTCTCGGCGTGCACCACGATGACCAATAATGCGCATAATTTTCTTCTATGAAATCTTTTGATTATGGTCTCTTTAAAAAGAGCAGAGACCATGTTTTAATCTAATCTATTTTTAAATAATCTCATTAATATTTTTTTGCCAAAGTACTTCTTGTCCGCCTTCGGCACGTTGTAAAGCACGCGATGCGACAAATAACCAGTCAGATAGACGGTTTAAAAGTTGGAGTGCTGTAGCTTGAATATTTTGATCACGAGTTTGTACTGACATGAGCGATCGTTCTGCACGGCGGCAAACGGCACGGGCTTGATGAGCATAACTACAAGATAAAGAACCAGACGGTAGAATAAATTCCTTAAGCATCGGTAAGTCTTCATTCATACGGTCAATTTCTTTTTCAAGAAATTCAATACAAGCGGGCTGAAGTAAATTGTAGTTTGGAATACAAACCTCTCCACCTAAATCAAAAAGCCAATGTTGAATTAAACTTAAGCTTTTATCCCAATCAGCCTTGTTAGTTACTTGGCTATCTGCGATTTGAGCACGAAGTACCCCAATAATGGCGTTGAGTTCATCAACATCACCAAGTGCTGTAATTCGTAAATCATCCTTGGCAACACGAGAACCATCGCCTAAACCTGTTGTACCTGAGTCGCCTGTGCGTGTATAGATTTTGCTTAAACGGTGTCCCATGATGGATATCCTGAACATAAAAAAGGGATAATGTCGGTCAGAACATTACCCCGAAACTGGAGTTAAGAAAATATTTTTATAGTTGGAGTGAGAAATTAATAACGGAAAGTGACCCCAACAGAAGCTTGGCGGCCACCGTTGATATATTCTGAACCGAAATCGTTAACGACAATATTTTCTACATCACCAATATTCTGAATATTAGTGAAAAGTTTTACATTTGAGCTGATATTCCAAAAAGCATTTAGATCAACTGTTGCATAACCTGGAACTTTAATATTAGCAGAGCTTGTATTTGCTTTTGAGCGAGCAACTACAGCAGCATTGACACCATACAATCCATCATCATAGCCCACTGTCAATGTATAAGTTTGACGAGGTCGATAAGGAGTATCTAATTTAGTCTCTTTATTTTGTGCTTTTGAGTAGACATATTCAGCATTTGCAAATAGGTTGTCGAGTACCCATTTCAAGCCAATTTCACCGCCTTGAATTTTTGCTTTATTTAAATTGATGTAGGTTGTTTTTCCGTCTATCTTACCCGAGCTAATCAAATTCTCCACATCAGTAGAATAACCTGAAATATAAGCTGATAATCCGTAGTTTAGTTTTTGATCTAAACCAATTTCATAAGAGACACTTTTTTCTGGCTTGAGATTCGGATTACTATAAAAGCTACTACCATAAGAACCATATAAATGTTCTAGTGTTGGTGCTTTAAATGCCGTACCAACATTGGTATAGATACTTGTAAGTGGTAAAAGCTGATAGCGTACTGCGATTTGTCCAACAGTATGTGTGCCAAACCAATCATTATCTTCTAAGCGTATGCCAGCTTGAGTGTTGAGACCATTCTTCTGATATTGGTGTTGTAAATAATAACCTGTAGAGTTCGTACTGCGTATCGCTTCCGGAGTAGATGATGCATCATATTCTGACTTGCTATATGTAACACCAGCTAAAATATTCTGATGTTCCATGAATTTCCAAACTGCGTTTAGATCACTTTCATTTGTTTCAGTATTATAGTGACTAGATGTAAGCTTATAGGTTTGCCAATCTGTATCTGTTGATACCCTTGTGTTCTTAATATTGGAATAACGTGCATTAAGCTTAATATCAGGATTGACTTGATATGAACCTAACCAATTGATGAGTTGATTTTTGAAATCACGTATTCCTGTGTTGGAATTTAAAGTTGAGTCATAATATACATTGGTACCTTGATTCTCACTAATAGAGATGCTGGTATCAATCTGATTTTGCTGATAACCTATTTTTGCATGGTATCCTTTTTGATCAAAGCCAGCTTTATCATTTTTATCTTGAATGCTAAGTATTCGTGTTCCATCCGATTCTAAACGTTGTCCGCCAACCTGAGCATAGAATCCAGAAGCATCAACATAATCTGCATTAATAATCGACTTATAAGTATTATTCTCTCCATAAATTCCAGTCAAATTTATGCCTGATTTTGTTGGTTTTTTTGAGATTAAGTTGATTACACCACTAATAGCATCTGAACCATATTGTACTGAAGCTGGACCTTTTAGAATTTCAATTTGATCAACATCAGTTAAATTTATAAATTCTGGATTGACTGGACCGAAACCATTTTGTGAATTTAAACGGGCACCATCTTTCAATAAAAGTGTTTGCCCAGTTTGCCCACCTCGTAAAGATAGGTCTGCAAGTTGGCCAATTCCACCATTTTGTTTTACATAAATAGATGCATCTTTTTGCAAGATGTCAGATAGATTTAAAGCAGGATTCTTTTCAATTTCTTCTTTTGAAATCACTGTAATACGTGCCGGAACTTCACTCGCTTTTTCAGCAGTTTTTGAAGCAGTGACTACAATTGGATCAAGCTGAGTTACATTCGTTGAATCTTCAGCAAAAATAACAGGTGAAAACCCCATCGCAATAGCGATAGCCCCTACTAGACGAGTAGGTTGAAAAGACTTAGACATAACATGCTCCATACATTCACCCCACGTGAATGATCGGGTAGATAGATGAAACAAGTAGGTCTCCGGACTTCAGCGCCATATTTAATTTATGGACATATTCACCTTCCCACATTACTGCAGTGGTGTAAGTCGAGAACGACTTAAAAAATATGCTTTACATTGTTACCGTTGCGGGGGCAGTGCCGGACTTTCACCAGCTTCCCTAAAGCATGAATTGCTTACACTTGCTTCCAATTTTACGCAGTATAAAGTGGCGATTTACTTCATACAATGTCATTTGGAGCAATTCCCTGAGAACTTTTACGCAAGGGACAAAAATTGCATTACAATGGCGTTTATTTTAAGAAATGGTTGTAGTTTAGGCAGATCATGAGCCAATCAAACCAAAAACGTACACGAGCAAAAATCTGTGGAATTACTCGCATTCAAGATGTTCAGGCAGTTGTTGCTGCTGGAGCAGATGCGATTGGTTTTGTTTTTTTTCCGCCAAGTCCAAGACATGTAACAGTTGAACAGGCCCAAGAATTAGCAAAAGTAATTCCACCTTATGTACAAATGGTAGGTTTGTTTGTAAATGCGAGTGCTACTGAAATTCAGGATGTACTTGATTGTGTTCCCCTAGATGTATTACAACTACATGGCGATGAAACTCCAGAACAATGTCAGGAAATTGCTCGCCATTGTAAACGTCGCTGGTATAAAGCGATTCAGGTTAAACCTGATCTGGATGTAGTTGCTGAAATTCAAAAATATCAGGCAGCGGGTGCCAGTGCTGTATTGCTCGATGCATGGCATCCTGAGCTCAAAGGGGGCACAGGACATCAGTTTGACTGGTCTAAATTCCCAAAACTTGATATTCCATTAATCTTGGCAGGTGGTTTAACCCCTGACAATGTCATTGACGCTATTCATACTACCGGTGCTTTTGCAGTAGATGTGAGCGGAGGCGTAGAGTCCGCAAAAGGTATAAAAGACCAACAACTCATTGAACGATTTATGCAAGGAGTCCAACGTGGATCAGCAAAACAATGTGATTGACTATACACAGTACCCAGATGCTGCAGGGCATTTCGGTATCCATGGCGGACGTTTTGTGTCAGAAACTCTAATGGCGGCATTAGAAGATTTAGAAAATCTCTATTCCCGCATGAAAAATGATGAACAGTTTTTGGCAGAATTCGACCGTGACCTCGCCTACTATGTAGGTCGTCCTAGTCCACTTTATTATGCTGAGCGATGGTCAAAAGAGTTAGGTGGTGCGCAAATTTACCTTAAACGTGAAGACTTGAACCATACAGGCTCACATAAGGTAAACAATACGATTGGTCAGGCGTTATTGGCAAAGCTTTCTGGTAAAAAACGTATTATTGCCGAAACTGGTGCTGGGCAGCATGGTGTAGCAACAGCAACAATTGCAGCACGTTTAGGTCTTGAATGTGTTGTTTATATGGGTGCTGAAGACGTTAAGCGTCAAGCCATGAACGTTTATCGTATGCGTTTGTTGGGTGCTACAGTTGTTCCTGTACAAAGCGGCTCTAAAACGCTGAAAGACGCCATGAACGAAGCAATGCGTGACTGGGTAACTAATGTTGATACGACCTACTATGTGATTGGTACAGTTGCAGGCCCGCATCCATATCCTCAACTCGTTCGTGACTTCCAGTCGATTATTGGTCGTGAAGCGCGTAAACAGATTTTGGAACAAGCAGGTCGCTTACCAGATGCATTAGTTGCCTGTGTAGGTGGTGGTTCAAATGCAATGGGCTTGTTCTATCCATTCTTAAACGATGCCAACGTGAAAATGTATGGTGTTGAAGCAGCTGGTTTTGGTATTGAAACTGGTAAACACTCTGCGCCATTAAATGCGGGTCATGTGGGCGTATTACATGGTAACCGTACTTATTTAATGAGTGATGAGCAAGGCCAGATTATTGAGACACACAGTATCTCGGCGGGCCTTGATTATCCGGGTGTTGGCCCTGAACATAGCTTCTTGAAAGATATGAAGCGCGTAGAATACGTGCCGATTAATGATACTGAGGCTCTACAAGGTTTCCGTGATTTAACCAAAATCGAAGGGATTATTCCTGCACTTGAAAGCTCACATGCTATGGCGTACGTCTCTAAGCTTGCACCGACGATGTCTAAAGATCAGATTATTATTGCGACTGTTTCAGGTCGCGGTGATAAAGATTTAATGACAGTTGCACGTATTGATGGCGTAGAAATGGTTGAGATATAAGAGGATACAATGCCAAGTTTGTTTATGGTGATGTTAGGCGGGCGTCATGCACGTGCTAATACAGAAGTTCATGATGTAGTCATGGCTGTAGGAGATACTTTGGAAGAAGTTTATCCTCAACTTAAACAGGCTTGGTTTGGTGAGGCTCAAGGATTACATATTGATGCTTGGGCCAAGCTCTCTGGTGTTAGCTCTCAAGGGCAAAATTATCAAATTCACTTTACAGACGCTGCTCCACAACCAGATGATTTAAAATTATATTTAATTAATCTGGGCGGATATAATGCAAGTGAATTCGGTGAACTTCACCGTTATGAGTTTGTGGTTGCACCAAATGCGGTAGTTGCCAAACAATTAGGTAAACAATTTATAGATCGGCAGTGGCAAAAAGCACATACAGATCGAGTCATTGATATTGATGACTGCTTAGCGATAGATTGTGTAGCAGGGCGCTATATTCATTTAATAAAAGGCGATTTTGCTGAAACAATTTGGGAAAATACGTATTTGACCGTGGTATAGGTCATTTGAAATCTAATATTCATATGGAAGTGGGTAAATGGATTTAATTCAAGAAAATGGACAGCCTCGCTACGGGCGTTTTGAATCTGTACCGTCAACCATTCACGTACAACATTATATTTATAAAACCCCTTACGGTAAGGTCCTTAAAGGCTGGCGTAAACAATTAAAATATAAAAAATTTAAATTCTGCGGCATTCAACATAAACACTATAGTATTGGTCTGGCAATTGCAGATATTGGCTGGGTTGGGCATGGCTTTTTCTATATTTATGACCATGAAACTCAGCAAGTCATCGAGTGGAATGCCATTCAGCCTTTAGGTCATAAAACCTATCTCGATGAACAGCCATTGTTTAATCAAAGCTATTTTTCTAAATCGCCTTATCAGTTTGATATCCAGCATGCCAATGGTGTGCGATACATTCGAGTCACTAAATATGGTGAGATTCAACTTAGCGCTCGTATTTTTTGTGCTGGAACCGATATATTAAGCTTGTGTACACCAACAGGAATCAATGGTTGGACCTATACCCAAAAGCAGACCACATTGGCTGTAGAGGGAATGTTTATTAATAAACAAAACCAAATCGTACAATTTGATGAAAAGACATTTGCCTCTTTAGATGATACCTGCGGTTTTTTGCGACCTGAAACGGCTTGGTTCTGGCTTTCATGTAATTTCTGGGATGAGCAAGGGCGTCGTATAGGGCTAAATCTGGCTTCTGGTGTTAATGAAAGTTTTGGTAATGAAAACTGCTTATGGATTAACGGCGTTTTATTTCCACTAACTGATGTTTTATTTGAAAAAGTAAATGATGAACTTTGGAAAATTAGCTCTCTAGATCAAAAGCTTAATCTACAAGTGCATATTGGTTGGTGCCGATACGAAAATATTAATTTAAGAATGATTGGCAGCCAGTTCAACCAGTGGCAAGCTAAAATTAGCGGCACGATAGAGCATGAGGCAACCGATATAATCAATTGCAATGAGCAATACGGTTTACTAGAACAACATTATGCAAAATGGTAACAAGCAGGTTATAAACCTGCTTGCCAGAATGCCTCACCAGCTGCAATAGGATCATTGGTCTTTTCGAGTGTTTCAATCCAAACAGGATATTGACGAATGACTGGATGCTGACTTGGATGAAAGTCTTTTTTAAACCAATCTAAATATTGGTTTTTCATAGCGGTTAATGTGCCATTTTTGCCAAAGAACCAAGGTAAACCTTTAAGATTCATCAAGAGTCTTTCTCTTGGACTAAAGCCATCACATTTCAACATGATATTCGTGCGATAGAGTGTAAAGCCAAACATCAGTACTGTCGTAAGAACCAATACAAAACGACGAGTCGACTCAGGAACTTCACCTACTTGTTTCATGACATCAAAAGCAACATCGCGGTGCTCCATCTCTTCAATGGCATGCCACGCGAATAGCGCTCGAACATAGGGGTGAGCATTTTCTAAAGTTTTTTTATGGCTATAAAACGTTTCTGCCATTAGCGCTGTTAAATGTTCCGCTGCCGCTGTCATTGCAATATTGTATTGTGGTGAGCGTTTGGTGAGTTCAAAACGAAAAATTCTTTTAAGTGTAGCTGTGAACTGGTCAACAGGCATGCCTTGCTCTTTCATGAGCTGATTCATTTTGTCATGTGCAATACCGTGTTGAGCTTCTTGTTTAATAAAGTCTGCAACCCGTTTTTGTAGTTCGGGATCATCAATTTTGTCTCGGAACATGCGGACACATTCAATAAAATAACGCTCTCCATCCGGAAAGGTTAAGCTGAGCGCATCAAACATACGAGTCAAAAAAGGATCATTATTAAACCAAAAGCGAGGCGCTTCGTTTAAATGAAAATCCAGATCTTTACGAACCACTGGCTCGACCTGATAAGAAACATGTGCGTTCATATTTTTATTTCTCGCATCTAACATGTTCATTAGTATGTCGCTAATAGTCGGCTTTGTTTTGACAGTTATTGCCAATTTTTATACAGTTTGCGACAAGATGGCATTAAAAAAAGGATGAGCCATGCAGGATTTTACGATTTCAAATGGCTACTTTTATCTGTGGAATACTTATCTAAAAGAAAAAGGAGTCGATTGGCAGGCATTAAACCTTACAGATGTTCAGGCCCGTCAAGTTCAAAATATTTTAGCTTCATCTATTGATGCTCAATCTTCTTTAAACTTTTTTCTTGAACTTTTAGAGCTGACAGAGTCTCGTCTACAAGTTTCTAATTTAGCCCTAGAAATGGCAACTTGTATTACACCTGCCAATTTTGGTGTACTGGGATACATGGCTTCTCGGAGTGGGAGCTTTGCAGAGGTTCTTGAATATGTCATGAAATTTCATCGGCTCGTCATTGACGGTGAGCAAGTCGTACCTATGCAAGTTGAGCAAGATGCTTCTAACATTCGTTTGTATTGGCCGCTAGTTGATGCCAGTAATATTATACTTTGTGAGCTGACTTTAGCTGCTATGGTTCAGCTTGCTAAACAAATTGCTCCTTTCCATGATTTTCTCTTGCAGCATGTTGAGTTTGTGCACCGCTCACGTGGTCCCTTAGTTCACTATCAGCGTTTCTTTCAATGTAAATTATCATTTGAGCAACCATACTATGCATTAACTTTTGCAAGTGAGGGATTGAATGTTCGTCCTCGACATGCAGACCCCAGCTTAATGCAACTTTTAGTGAAACAAGCAGAAGAGGCATTGGCTCAGCGGAAAATACATACAGATTTGGCTCAGCAAATACATTGGATTGTTCATGAATATTTCAAACACAAGCAACAAGCCCCGAAAATAGAGGATATTGCCATCGAGTTGAATATTTCAGTACGTAGCTTGCAGCGTCAATTACAGTCATTAAATACTTCATTTAAATTAATTTTAGATACTGAACGCATGAAACGCTGTGAAATATTACTTCACCAAAATGAAAGCCTCACCACAATTGCTGAACAGTTGGGATATTCGGATCAGTCGGCACTTGCACGGGCTCATAAAAATTTGACAGGACAAACTTTACTCATGCGGAAAAGGGAATTACAACTCGCCAATAAAAATGTTGAGAAATAAGTTTTGCATGATTGTTTTTTGATCATGTGGCGATCTAATAATGGCTCGAAAATAGGAAGCTTTGATCATTGAGAAAAGTTTCAAAATATTGATAAATGTACACCATGGGTTGTATGAATCATACAATCGAATATCGCCATAACGTTAGACCTGTTCAATGGACAAAAAATAGCGTTAAAATGCGATGTTCTTGTATTTCTACAAACAACTCCTCAATTTTAAATAATTCAAGGAAAGCACAACCCTATGTCACGTCTTGCCACCCGTTTTGAAAAGCTTAAGTCCCAACAACGTAAAGCGCTTGTATCTTATGTTATGGCGGGTGATCCACAGCCACAAGTAACGGTTCCGTTACTGCATAAAATGGTTGCGGCAGGAGTAGATGTCATTGAGCTTGGTTTACCATTTTCAGATCCAATGGCTGATGGTCCGATAATTGCGCTTGCAGCTGAACGTGCGCTTGCAGCAGGGACCAATACGTTGGATGCACTTAACATGGTAAAAGAGTTCCGTGAGCAGGATCAGGAAACACCTGTTGTTTTAATGGGTTATCTGAATCCGGTTGAAGTGATTGGTTACGAGAAGTTTGTTTCTCATGCGAAACAATGTGGTGTAGATGGTTTACTACTTGTAGATTTACCACCAGAAGAGTCAAAAGAGTTTGGTGCTGTGTTGAAACAACATGATATGGACCAAATTTTCTTACTTGCGCCAACTTCTACAGATCAACGCATTCAACATGTGACAAATCAGGCAAGTGGTTTTATCTACTACGTTTCACTTAAGGGTGTAACTGGAGCAGCAACACTTGATACGGCAGAAGCTGCTGCGCGTATTCAAAAAATCAAAAATGCCACGAATATTCCAGTGGGTGTTGGTTTTGGTATTAGTGATGCCGCTTCAGCAAAAGCAATGGGTAGCGTTGCTGATGCCGTGATTGTAGGTAGTGCTTTCGTTAAAAATTTTGCAACGTTGGCAGCGGATGACGCTGTTGAACAGACGGTGAGTAAAGTCAAGGAGCTTCGAGCAGCGCTCGATGAGTTAGTATGAATCAAGAAGTGAAACCAGGGAAAGTTCTTAGCCCTTCGACACCATGGACAAAACGTCCGGTTCCAGGTATTGAAGTCGCAGATGAGCAACAAATTCTCAAAGCAACATTTACTGAGCCAACGATAGAATGTCCTGAATGTCATGCACTAGTGACACGTACAGCAATTTCTTTCAATGCATATGTTTGTCCGCAATGTGATGAACACTTGCGAATGAAAGCTCGTGACCGCTTGAACTGGTTCTTCGATAATGTTGTAACTGAATTGGGTCAAGAATTTACTGCTAAAGATCCATTAAAGTTTGTTGACTCTAAACCGTATCCAGATCGTATGCGTGAAGCGCAAAGCAAAACTGGTGAAACGGAAGCGTTAATTGCCATGCAAGGTAACTTAAATGGCGTAGATATGATTGCATGTGCTTTTGAGTTCGACTTTATGGGCGGCTCAATGGGTACAGTTGTAGGTGACCGTTTTGTAAAGGCTGCCGAGCTTGCAATTGAAAAACGTCAGCCATTAATCTGTTTCGCAGCTTCTGGCGGCGCGCGTATGCAAGAAGGTATGTTATCGCTTATGCAAATGGCGCGTACTTCTGCTGCGATTCAAAAATTAAAAGATGCGGGCTTACCATATATCGTTGTATTAACACATCCTGTGTATGGCGGTGTAACAGCTTCTTTAGCAATGTTGGGTGATATTCATATTGCTGAACCTAAAGCAATGATTGGCTTTGCTGGTAAACGTGTAATTGAGCAGACTGTACGTGAAACTCTTGAAGAACCGTTCCAACGTGCTGAATATTTGCTTGATCATGGTGTAATCGATCAGATTGTTCATCGCCACGCTTTACGTGATACTGTATCTCGACTTGTATCGAAATTGATGAACTTACCTTGAACCAACAAGCTCCACTTTCAATAGACTCTTTAGATACATGGCTCAATTATTGGAGCCATGTTCACGTTACAGGGATAGATCTTGGTCTGGAACGTGTAATTCCTGTTGCAGAAAAGCTGGGTGTAACTCAGCCTCATGCTAAAGTTTTTACAGTAGCCGGAACGAATGGTAAAGGCTCGACCACAACCACACTGGCTGCGATATTAAACGCACAAGGTTATAAAGTTGGGTTATATCAGTCACCGCATATCTATCGCTTTAATGAGCGAGTTAAGTTAGGTGGAGTTGAAGTCGATGATCAAAGTCTGATTGATGCTTTTGTTCAAGTCGATCAGGCTCGTCGCGATTGTGATTTAAGCTTATCTTTTTTTGAAGCAACCACTTTGGCTGCTTTTGTTATTTTTAAACAACAACAATGTGATGTATGGGTGCTCGAAGTTGGTTTGGGCGGGCGTTTAGATGTCGTCAATGTGATTGATCCCGACATTGCAGTGATTACTAATATTGGCCTAGATCACACAGATTGGCTAGGCGATACCATCGAAAAAATTGCTTTTGAAAAAGCAGGCATTATTCGTCCACATATTCCAGTTATCTTCGCGGGTGAGCAACAATTACCGCAAGCAATTCAAGATAAAGCACAAAGTTCACAAGCAGACTTATATACCGTTAATCGTGATTATTTTTATAAGCTCGCAGAAGATGGACAAAACTGGTACTTTGCTTCGGAAGGAACCACTTTAAAACTTCCTTTAGGTACATTAGCGATTGAAAATATTGCAGGAGCAGTTGCGGCCATTTTAAATAGCGGACTTGAAATTTCTCAGTCAGCATTAGAAAAAGGTATTCTATCTGCTCGCTTAGCAGGGCGTTTTGAACAGCGCCAAGTGGACGGGAAAACGGTCATTTTTGATGCTGGGCACAATCCACATGGTGTTGAATTTTTGTTAAAGCAATTGCGAAATTTCTTAGAATACAATAAACAGTACACAGAAGTTGTCGCAGTATTTTCAATGCTGGCAGATAAAGATATAAAATCGGTAGTCGATTTATTGAAACCTACTGTTTTACATTGGAAAATTGCTGAATTGAATGTGCCGCGTGCTGCACCGATTCAGCAACTCAATGATGCCTTGCAAGGCCAGACAGTACAACAATATGGCAATATCAAAGAGGCTTTTAAATCAGCGCTTGAGCAAACAAATAACAATCAGCTGATTTTAGCCTGTGGTTCGTTTCATACTTTAGAAGCGATTTGGGAGTATTTGGAAGAATGTCAATGAATAACAAACAACGCTGGATGGGTGGCGTTGTTTTACTAGGAGGTGGTGTTTTATTGGCAGCATTACTTCTAAAAGGAAATGAGGAAATAAAACAGGTTGAAGCTCAACCATCCGCATCCACATCGCCAAAAACTCAAACTAAACCAAAACAGACAACTGAAGGGCAAATGGTACAACTACAACCTCTTGCGGTTGATGTTGAAACTGAAAAACGTTTGCTAGAAGAACAGCGCCGTGCGCGTGAAAAGGCCGTTGCTGAACAAGAAGCACGTGCAGCTGAGTTCTTAGCAATGCAGCAGCAAGCTGAAGCTGATGCTGCTCGTAAAGCTGCAGCAGAGTACGCTGCGATTAATGCGCGCCGTACAGCGGCTCAAGAAAGTTCAGATAATATTCCACCGGAGTTAGTGGGTGAGGCGAAAGCTAAAAACCAGCAAACCAATACGGTGAATAAAACAACTGATACTTCAAAAATAGATGCAGACAAAAAAGCTGCAGAAGCCAAACGACAAGCAGAAGCAGACAAGAAAGCGGCTGATGCTAAGCGTCAAGCAGAAGCAGACAAAAAAGCAACTGAAGCAAAACGTCAAGCGGAAGCAGAAAAGAAATCAGCTGAAGCTAAACGACAGGCAGAAGCAGATAAAAAGGCTGCAGAAGCAAAACGCCAAGCAGAAGCAGACAAGAAAGCTGCTGAAGCCAAACGACAAGCAGAAGCTGATAAAAAAGCCTCTGATGCTAAACGAAAAGCGGAAGCTGAGAAAAAAGCTGAAGCTGAAAAAGCACGTGAACTGCTTGAAAATGGCGATAAAAAGTGGATGGTTCAAGTCGCTTTGGCTGCTAACCAAGCCAATGCAGATGCAGTTGTTTCTAAATTACGAGCTAAAGGCTATAAGGTTACTACAAGCCCAACCAGTAAGGGTATTCGTATTATGGTTGGACCTGCAAAAGACCGTGATACAGCAGATGCTGCGCGTAAGAAAATTACTTCTGATTCAAGTTTAAACATGAAATCAGCGTGGGTGATTGACTGGGTACCGTTAGACCAACGTTAACCAAATTAAAAATTCCACTCAAGATGTCACTAAGATGGATTCGACAGTTGCTGTTGAATCCATCTTACATTTTCAGGTGTAAATAATCGGTCAATGTTCTTCCAAATAATATGATAACCGTAACCCCCTTGTTTCATTTCCTTAACCGCATCATCAATTGCCCAATTTTCAAAAATAATGCGATACATGGCAACGCTGGCCCCTGTACGATCTGAACCATGGTAGCAGTGCAATAAAACGCGCTGATCATTCTGCTTGGCAATTTTGATTTGTTGCATGACTTCTAAGAGATCTTGTCGGTCAATTGCCCAAGTGTTGATAGGAATATGTACAAGATTAAAATTTTCATTTTTAAAAACTAAACTATCTGCGTCTTTGGCTCTTAAATTAATGATCGTTCCAATTTGATGATTCTTTAATTCAGAAATCATTGCTGTATCAGGTTGTTCACTGCGATAAACATCATTACTAATTTGATAAAAGTTATGAGTCTGAGAAACTAAGCTTCCCCAATCTTGTGGTCGATGCTCATGGGCGATACTTTCGTGCTGCATACATCCTTGTAAACTTATACAGATGACAAGTGTAAGGAGCGATAATTTCTTCATGTTTGATACCGTTTAAGCTCATCAGGGTCGTGAGCACAAATTATTTCAATCGTGGATTCATGTTGAGCTAAATGCTGTAAACGCTTGAGGTTAAAAAGACGCTTTTCATTATCTTCTGCAAATGTTTTTTCCACCAGACCAAGTGATCTTAATTTATTTTTAGGGTTTAACTCTAGGTGTGAGTAGTAGGCATCTCCACAAAATAATAACCATTGATTTTGTTGCTTTATGGCAATTCCGCAATGTCCAGCTGTATGTCCTAACAGTGGTATCATTAAAATTTCATCTTGAAACAGCGGAAAACCTTTGACTTTTTCGAGGTTGAACCATGCTTCACCTTTTTGATATTCAACGAAGTTCCAATACCGATGATCTTTATATTGATTGGTTCTATAGCGAAGTTTGCCTTTAAAATTTGGAAGTTGGGCAGCGTTGTATTCTGCTGCTAAAACATGAACTGTGGCATGAGGAAAATCTGAGATACCACCAGCATGGTCAAAATCAAGATGAGTGACAAAGATATGCTGTACATCTTTGGGACTAAACCCGAGCTTTTGGATTTGTTGGATCGCACTAAATTCAAGATTATGGTCAATATTGCCTAAGCGTTTAACTAATGAGCCTAGGCGCTGCTTCATATGTAAGTAATCTTGCAAGCCAAAACCAGTATCGATAAGCACTAAGCCTCGATCAGTTTCAACTAAAAGACAATGACAGATTACCTCAGCTCGGAAGCCTTTTTGTCCAAATAAGGGGGCACAAACTGGGCACATGCTGCCACACTTTAAATGATGAATTTTATAGATCATGATTTTTATTTTTTTACCGAATCGTTTCGAGTTATAACTGATCTGAACAATAAAAACCATGAGTATTCAATACATAAATAAAAAAGCCATCACTACGGATGACTTTTTCGGGTGTGATATTTAATCTAAGTGTGGCTACGCGCTTCGCTTGTCTTGTAGGGACTTTTTCAGATGTTTGCCTACGCACTGCGTTTGTCTTGCGCTTTGATTAAAGCCTTTTAAAGGCTTTAATCTTGCTCAGGCTGTGGCGTGAGGCGTAAATAAGGTTTAACAGCCGTATAGCCTTTAGGGAAACGTTGTTTAATTTCTTCTTCATCTTTAAGTGATGGCACAATAACGACATCTTCGCCTTGTTGCCAGTTCGCTGGTGTAGCGACTTTATGCTTATCTGTTAATTGTAATGAATCCACAACACGTAAGACTTCATTAAAATTTCGGCCTGTCGAAGCAGGATAGGTAATGATTAAGCGAACTTTTTTGTTAGGATCAATAATCACTAATGAGCGCACTGTCAGTGTTTCACTAGCGTTAGGGTGGATAAAACCATAGAGCTCAGATACCTTACGGTCTTTATCTGCAATGATTGGAAAGTTTACAGTTGTGTTTTGTGTTTCATTAATATCGTTGATCCAGCCCTTATGCGACTCTACATCGTCTACAGA
The DNA here is from genome assembly GCF_001541635.1 of Acinetobacter sp. LMB-5. NCBI lineage: Bacteria > Pseudomonadati > Pseudomonadota > Gammaproteobacteria > Moraxellales > Moraxellaceae > Acinetobacter > Acinetobacter sp. LMB-5. The sequence continues at coordinate 74,986 of NZ_LRDR01000008.1, forward strand.
TAAAGCAATCGCTTTAACATTACGCTTGGTAAATTCATCTTTTAATTTTGCTGTATAACCTAACTCAGTTGTACATACAGGAGTATAGTCGGCTGGATGTGAAAATAAGATTCCCCAACTATCCCCTAAAAAATCATAAAAATTAATTGTGCCTTCACTCGATTCTTGTTGAAAATCGGGAGCAGTATCTCCTAATCGTAGTGTCATGATCTTTCCTCAATTGCTCATAATTTGTTATTCGATTGAATGAATATGCAGCATTTACTTTATGATTAAAATTATTGTTTTTGTATTTTATTATGAACTTTTTATATAAGTGTAAATATATATGACTAAAACTCATTATTTTAAGTGCTTAATCAATGTAACTTTAAGGTAAATTTGCTAAATTAGATTCCTCGGAAGTTATGCTTAATCGATGAGCGTTAATGGTGTGTTTTTGGTGCTCGGCACATTAAGGGGAGATTAGATGAATGAAAAACCATTCGTCTAACTATCAGATTTTTTTTAGGGGTTTTGTGCAAACCCCTTGTACTTCAAATTTCTGACACCATAATAAACGACTGAGAAAAAGTTTATTCATTTGACCAAGCAAGATTTAGAGAGTTTATCCATGTTGGCAAGTCTGATCGGAGGTATCTTCGGTACAAAAAATGAGCGTGAACTCAAACGCATGCGCAAAATTGTTGAGCAAATCAATGCGCTCGAGCCGACGATATCAGCTTTAAGCGATGCAGACTTATCTGCAAAAACTCCAGAATTCAAACAACGTTATAATAATGGCGAAAGTTTAGATAAATTACTTCCAGAAGCGTTTGCAGTTTGTCGTGAAGCTGCTAAACGTGTAATGGGTATGCGTCATTATGACGTTCAGTTAATTGGTGGTATTACCTTACATGAAGGTAAGATTGCCGAGATGCGTACTGGTGAAGGTAAAACCCTTATGGGTACTCTGGCGTGTTATTTAAACGCTTTGAGTGGTCAGGGTGTACATGTCATTACTGTGAACGATTATTTGGCACAGCGTGATGCCGAGTTGAACCGCCCATTATTTGAATTTTTGGGCCTATCAATTGGTACGATTTATTCAATGCAAGGTCCATCAGAAAAAGCGGAAGCTTATCTTGCAGATATTACTTACGGTACCAATAACGAATTCGGTTTTGACTACTTACGTGACAACATGGTGTTTTCTTTAGCAGAAAAGAAACAACGTGGTTTGCACTATGCCATTATCGATGAAGTTGACTCCATCTTAATTGATGAGGCACGTACACCATTAATTATTTCTGGTCAAAGTGAAGACTCTTCACACCTCTACAGTGCAATCAATACGATTCCACCTAAATTGCATCCGCAAAAAGAAGAAAAAGTAGCAGATGGCGGCCATTTTTGGATTGATGAAAAGCAGCGTTCAGTTGAAATGACCGAAGTTGGTTATGAAACTGTTGAACAAGAACTTATTCAAATGGGCTTGTTGGCCGAAGGCGAAAGCTTATATTCAGCAACAAACCTAAACCTTGTTCACCATGTATCTGCTGCTATTCGTGCGCATTTCCTATTCCAACGTGATGTTCACTATATTATTCATGATGGTGAAGTGGTTATTGTCGATGAACATACGGGTCGTACTATGCCGGGTCGTCGTTGGTCAGAAGGTTTGCATCAAGCTGTTGAAGCAAAAGAAGGCTTAGAAATTCAGCCTGAAAACCAAACTTTAGCGACAACAACATTCCAGAACTATTTCCGTCTCTATAAAAAGCTTTCAGGTATGACAGGTACTGCTGATACTGAAGCTGCGGAAATGAAAGAAATTTACGGTCTTGATGTTGTGATTATTCCAACTCACCGTCCAATGATTCGTAACGACCAAAACGATTTAATTTATTTAAACCGTAACGGCAAATATAACGCGATTATTCAAGAAATTATGAATATTCGTCAGCAGGGTGTGGCTCCAATTCTGATTGGTACAGCAACCATTGAAGCCAGCGAAATTTTATCTTCTAAGTTAATGCAAGCTGGTATTCATCATGAAGTGTTGAATGCAAAGCAGCATGAGCGTGAAGCTGACATTATTGCTCAAGCGGGTAGCCCGAATGCAGTAACGATTGCAACTAACATGGCTGGTCGTGGTACGGATATTATCTTGGGTGGTAACTGGAAAGCTAAGCTTGCCAAACTTGAAAACCCAACTGCAGAAGATGAAGCACGTCTAAAAGCACAATGGGAACAAGACCACGAAGATGTATTGCAAGCCGGTGGTTTGCATATCATTGGTTCTGAACGCCATGAATCACGTCGTATTGACAACCAGTTACGTGGTCGTGCCGGTCGTCAGGGTGACCCTGGTGTTTCTCGTTTCTATTTATCTCTTGAAGATGACCTTATGCGTATTTTCGCAGGCGACCGTGTCGTTGGTATGATGCGCGCGATGGGTTTAAAAGAAGACGAAGCGATTGAACATAAAATGGTGAGCCGTTCGATTGAGAATGCTCAGCGTAAAGTTGAAGCGCGTAACTTCGATATTCGTAAGAACTTATTAAAATACGATGATGTGAATAATGAACAGCGTAAGATCATTTACTCACAACGTGATGAAGTATTAGCTGAAAATACCTTAAAAGAATACGTTGAAGAAATGCATCGTGAAGTGATGCAAGGCATGATTGCCAACTTTATTCCACCAGAGTCAATTCATGACCAGTGGGATGTGGAAGGTTTAGAAAATGCTTTACGTATTGATTTAGGTATTGAGCTGCCAATTCAAGAATGGTTAGACCAAGATCGTCGTTTAGATGAAGAAGGTTTGGTTGAGCGTATTAGTGATGAAGTGATTGAGCGTTATCGTCAGCGCCGTGCTCAAATGGGTGATGAATCAGCAGCAATGCTTGAGCGCCATTTCGTTTTAAATTCTCTTGATCGCCATTGGAAAGATCACTTGGCTGCAATGGATTATTTGCGTCAAGGTATTCACTTACGTGGCTATGCGCAAAAGAACCCTGAGCAGGAATATAAGAAAGAAGCTTTCAACCTGTTTGTAAACATGTTGGGTATTATTAAAACTGATGTTGTGACTGATTTGTCTCGCGTACATATCCCAACACCAGAAGAACTTGCAGAAATGGAAGCTCAACAGCAGCAGCAAGCTGAATCGATGAAGCTTTCTTTTGAACATGATGATGTAGATGGTTTAACTGGTGAAGTTACACTTTCTCAAGAAACCATGAACGAGTCTGCCGATCAGCAAGCTTTCCCTGTTCCAGAAAGCCGTAATGCCCCATGCCCATGTGGTTCAGGACTAAAATATAAGCAATGTCACGGTAAGATCTAATCTGCCTTCACAAAAAAAGCAGAACAATTGTTCTGCTTTTTTTATGTTTGTAGTAAGCCTGTGAATAATGTTTGCAGTTTTAAGCATTAAATGCTATTTACTTCTCATCCAGAGTGTATGTTGGAAAGACAATGAAAAAAGTATTACAACCTTTATTTTTAACTGTTCTTGCTGTACCAAGTTTTGTTTTTGCAGCAGAAGCAGCTTCAGCCCCTCAAACGACAACGGTTGACAAAGTACTTGCAGCAAAAGGCCCAACTTCGGCTCAAGCTGTAGTGAAGCAAGAAAATACTACAGTGATTAGTCCACGTACAGGGATTCGCTATACGTTGGGTAACACAGGTAATCGCCCAATTATTTTACAAACTACAGCGATTGCTCCGGCAAACTCAGCAAACATTAATCGAATTGTGGCAAGTAACCCAGCTCTTTCTGCAAAAAGCCAAGAAAAAGCAAAAGTTGCTTTAATTGGTGAAGCAGCAGTAGCAGGACCAGCAGCAGTTGCAGCAAGCAATGTAACAGCGCCAGCTGCAACAAATAGTGTTGCTCCCGCAAATCCTGCATCAATGAATTAATTCATATACGTATAAAAAAGCCAGTTCAAATTGAACTGGCTTTTTCATGGGGGTGTCTTTACAACTTTAAATCTGATTATTCACATCATCATTTTTTGTTTCACGAATGAGTAAGAATGCGATAAGTGATAAAAGTGATGCAGCAGTAAGATAATAACCAACCGCATATAAACCATAAGTTTCAGCAAGTTTAGTCGCAATCAGTGGGGCAAACGATGCACCAAAAATACCAGCCAAGTTAAAAGTTAATGCTGAACCTGTATATCGAACTGAAGTTGGGAAAAGTTCAGAAAGAACTGTACCAATTGGACCATATGTTAAGCCCATAATTGCCAAGCCAGTACATAAGAAAAGGAATACAATTAAGGTATTTCCAGACTCTAACATACTAGAGAAAAACAAGCCGAAAATCGCAGCAGCAATACAAACGCCAATAGAAGTTGTTTTACGACCAAATTTTTCTGCAAAAATAGCCGATAAAGGAATGAATGCGGCGAAGCAAAGTGTGGCAAAGAGTTGAAGTTCTAAGAATTCACCACGCGCATAACCCAGTTTAGTGGTTCCCCAGTTTAAGGCAAATACGGTAGTAAGATAGAACACAACAAAGGTACAGATTGCTGCAACTGTACCAAGAATAAGCTTACCGGTATGTTTGGTTAAAACTTCTTTAAATGGAATATTAACTTCTTTTTGCTTATCTAAGACTTTCTGGAAAGCTGGAGTTTCATGAAGTTTTAAACGGATATATAAGCCAACAATAACCAATACAGCACTGGCAATGAATGGAATACGCCAACCCCATTGCATGAATGCTTGCTCAGGAATAACTGCGCTTAATAGTAAGAATGAACCTGTTGCCAAAATAAAGCCAATTGGGGCACCTAGCTGCGGAAACATGCCGTACCATGCTCTTTTTCCTTCTGGGGCATTTTCAGTCGCTAATAATACTGCACCGCTCCATTCACCGCCTAGGCCTAAGCCTTGTCCTAAACGACAAACAGCTAATAGTAATGGTGCGACAATCCCGATTTGGGCATAGGTTGGAAGCAAACCAATACATACAGTTGAAATACCCATAGTCAGTAAAGCTGCAACTAAAGTTGCTTTTCGGCCAATACGATCTCCTAGATGGCCAAATAATGCGGCACCGATAGGACGGGCAATAAAGGCAATTGCAAAGGTTGCCAGAGATTGTAAGACTGCGGCACTGCCACTACTAGCAGGGAAAAATAGGTGAGGAAAGATAATCACGGCAGCTGTTGCATAGATATAAAAGTCGAAGAACTCAATGGTTGTACCGACTAAGCTTGCAAACAAAACTCGTGTTTTTGAATTAGTGGCTACTACAGGAGCAGCAGTCGCAGAGGTTGACTCCATATAAGTCCTTATATCCGTTAAAATTTATTTTTAATTACTATTCTTTTTAAAGACGTATTTTTCTCAAAGAATAGCGTGAAAGAACATCATCCATGACTCTTTCAGGATCACTGAATATGAGTGAAAAATGGACTAAACTACGTACCAATAGATTGCAAGAAAATGTGCCCCTGCACCTAAAAGCACAAAAATATGCCAGATCGCATGGGTATATCTTACCTTTTTTAACGCGTAAAACAATGCTCCAACCGTATAAGCTAATCCGCCAATAATTAACAAAATCAACGCGTCTTTACTTAGATAGGTGCGCATATCATCCATAACAAATACAGCAAGCCAACCCATAAGAACATAAGCAAGTAGCGAAATTTTCTGAAAACGATGAATAAAAACTAACTTGAAAAGTGTACCAATTGCAGCAATGCTCCAGAGAGCAATAAGTAAAATATGAGCTTTTTGCGTAGGTATAGCAATGCTTAAGAACGGGGTATATGTTCCCGCAATTAAATAATAAATAGCAGTGTGGTCGAGTTTTTTATACCAGTAGCGTAAGTTTTGTGTTTGAGCAAAATGATAGAGCGTAGAACTGGTAAAAACTAAAATTAGACTAAATGAGTATACCCATAAGCCCACCCACTGAGCAGTTGAAAGATAAGATCCCTTTATAATTAAAAAGATAGAAGCTACAACTGCCATAACAACACCAGCACCATGACTATAGGCATTAAATAGTTCTTCTTTTGGATCGTAAGTTTCCAACACAGATTTACTCATAACTTTAATTTTTTTGATTAAAAATACAAATGTATAGAAATACAAAACAGTCGTAAAGTTATTTTATTTTTAATCCTAGACCCTTTAAACTTCTATTTTATATGAGTCTTCATTTTTCAGGTACATCCGTGTCGGTTTTCTCCTTTGAGCAAGAACAGCAATTCTTTCATGAAATCAAGCAAATGCTTGACCAACAAGCTTTTGAGCGTTTGATCTTGAGCCAATATAAGGGAGAGTTGGCGCAGCTGGAAAAAATTACTTTCCGCATTGTAGAGCTACATGGACAAAAACAGCTTTCAGCTCTATACCATCACACGACCCAAGATGTGACTAAAAATTATTCATTTCAAGAAGGTTTGCAACAAATTGAGCAATTAATCACTCAGTGTAAGCAAGCAAACTTATTTTCGACTACTCAAGAAATTCAACTTAAAAAAAATAAGAAAAAAGCCATATTAAATATGGGCAAAAAGCAGGCGGTAAATACGACACAAACGGTTCAGGCACATGACCGTGAAAAGCAGCGCTATGTACAGCAGGGGAATGCATTTTTAAAAGAGCTGGGTATTACTGATGAAAAAGCTCAGGTCATTCCAAGCATGGCTCGTAAATGGAAACAGATTAATAAATTTATCGAAATTTTTGCGAGTGCCTATGAACAGATTGATGCGTCTCAACAAGAGTTACGCATTGTCGATTTTGGCTCGGGGAAAGGTTATTTAACTTTTGCATTATATGATTATCTGCAACAACAACAGAAAACACCATTAATTACTGGTGTAGAGCTGCGCCGTAATTTGGTGGAGTTTTGCCAGAACGTTGCAGACAAAGTGCATTTTAATCACTTAGACTTTTTTGAAGGTGATGTTCGTAGTTATCAACCGGAAAAGCTGGATGTTATGATTGCCTTACACGCATGTGATATTGCGACTGACTTTGCTATTCATACTGGAATTCGTTTAAACGCTTCGATGATTATGTGCGCACCATGTTGCCACAAAGAGTTACGCCCTCAATTACATAGCCCAGAAGTTTTACAACCAATGCTACAGTTTGGTATTCATGCTGGACAACAAGCTGAGATGCTGACTGACACTTTACGTGCTTTACTTTTAAAAGCGTATGGTTATGAAACCAAAGTTTTTGAGTTTGTATCGCTTGAACATACCAGCAAAAATAAAATGATTTTGGCGACAAAACGCAAAAACGTTTCACAGCCTGACACCAAGATTATGGCTCAAATCCAAGCATTGAAAGAAATGTACGGAATTAAAAAACAAACGTTGGAATTATTATTGCAAGATCAGTTGCCGATCGAAAATATCGGCTGTAAGTGCTAGGACGGTGAATGGATGTATAAAATTGTAGAGGGTGGTTGGGAACAGCTTGAGCAAGATGCCAAATACATCCGTGAACAAGTCTTTATCCGAGAACAGGGAATTGCACCTGAAGATGAATGGGACGACTTGGATGCCACAGTTCTACATTTTATTGTCTATGACAAAGAGCAGCCTATCGCTACAGCACGCTTGTTGCCGCAACATAGCGTAGGGCGTGTTGCTGTTTTAATGCCTTATCGAAAGCAGGGTATAGGTCAAATTTTAATGCAGCATATTATTGAATATGCGCGCCAACATAAATTGCCTTACTTAAAGCTTTCAGCACAAACCTATGTGACAGCTTTTTACGAAGTTTTAGGTTTTAAAGTGCAGGGGGAGGTTTACGAAGACTGTGGCATTCCACATATTGATATGGTTTTGAAGTTAAATTGAGATTTCTTTTTAGAAATCTCAATTTTAATTTATTTCATTGCATTCCAACTTTCGATGGCCTGTAAGCCAGTTTCTAAACCGACTTCATAACTGTAGCGAAGCTTTTTTGGATTGGTAGTTAAACGGCCAGCCATATTTTTAAGAGGCGGTGGACACACTTCTAAAATTTGCTGGTCTGGATTTTCACCACGAACAAAATCGACCGAAGCGTTATAACGAGCACAGCGGCTACGCAAGCTACTAGCGAAACCATAATGATGTTTAAACGCATATTTTGCGAGGAATTGATCACCTCGACTACTTGCTTTGAAATAGTTTTTCGGACGAGTACGTAAAACTAACATTTTTTTGACGCCACTTTGCTGAGCCGTCCAGCGAACGGGTAGGGCATCTGCAACACCACCATCAAAATAAGGTTCACCCATAATATCGACGGGATGACGCGTTAAAACTGGAATTGAGCTAGAAGCACGAAGCGCATTGAGTAAATTGTCTTTACCCGCACGAAGATATTCTGCATGACCTGTTTTGGCATGCGTCAACACCATATAAAAATCTGGATTTTTAGCGAAAAGACTCTGTTGATCAAGTGGATGTTCTTTTTCACCAATTTCCCACATCCATTTTAAATCAAGTAAGTCGCCGCCTTTAAAAAAGCGTTTGTAATCGATAAATTCAGGACGCAGTGAATGATCAATATAAAATGTTAGAGTGCGGCCTTGCTGGCCTGCTAGGTAGTTGGCGACATTAGTTGAACCAGACGATACACCAACATATAAATCGAATGGGTTGAACTGTTGTTGTAAAAACGCGTCAAGTACACCACTGGTAAAGGCACCACGCATGCCTCCACCTTCTACAACCAGTGCGTTGCGGGAAAAATCTGTCATTTGAAAAATATCTGATTACTGAGTTGATTGCTTATGTTCTTGCATATCCATTTCAGGCATGTTGTCACTATGTTGAGCATGTTGCTCTGTAGAGTGTTCAGCCTTTTGCTGCATTTGCTCTTGTTGTGCTTTGCGCTGTGCACCTGGCATATAGTCAGGTTCATTACTCATTGCTAAATAGAAAAAGCCAAGGAAAATTGCACTTAAAACACCAACGATCAGAACAAATTTCCAGCCTAAAATTGCTGACTCGGAAGAATTTTTATCGGACATAAGAATTTCTCGAATGTGCTGTAGAAGCACAAAAATGAAGTCTATTTATAGCATATTTAGGTCGGTGGCAGGAATCTTAAAGGTCATAAAGAAAAACCCATATAAATAAAATATATTTATATGGGTAAGGTTTATGCAGTTTTTTAAATATTCAATAAGACTAAATTACTGAATATTTTGTTTCTGCTCAGCTTTGGTTTTTAGTAAAGCTGGTGGTGTAAAACGTTCACCATATTTGGCAGCTAATTCTTCGGCACGTTTTTGTGCTTTATCAGTACCATACTGATTTAGGAATTGAATTGCTCCTCCAGTCCAAGGTGCATAACCAATCCCAAAGATAGAACCGACATTGGCATCAATTACAGACTCCAATACGCCTTCTTCATAACAACGTAAAGTATCTAAGGCCTGTACAAACAGAATGCGATCAATCATATCTTGTTCAGAAATATCATGATCTTTTTTCCAGCGGTTTAAGCCTTCCCATAGATGCTTTTTACCATTTTCAGGGTATTCATAAAAACCAGCTCCAGCAGCTTTACCTTTACGGTTTAACTCATGAATCATGGTGTGAACCACTTCATCTACAGAAGTTTTAGGTAAATCTTTTCCTTCGGCTTGTAGAGCTTTGCGTGCTTCACTGGCAACATGTTCGGTTAATGTTAAAGATACTTCATCTTGAATAGCGAGGGGGCCAACTGGCATACCAGCTTTCAGTGCTGCCATTTCAATACGCGCTGGGTGGACGCCTTCGGCAAGCAAGCGCATACCTTCTTGAATGAAAGTACCAAACACACGACTGGTAAAGAAACCACGGCTATCATTAACAACAATCGGTGTTTTTCCAATTTGTTGTACAAAGTCGTAAGCTTTGGCAAGTGTATCTGCGGAGGTGTTTTTACCTTTGATAATTTCAACCAACTGCATTTTGTCGACAGGGCTAAAGAAATGCAGACCGATAAAAGCTTTATCATCCTTACTTGCTTGAGCTAAACCTGTAATTGGCAGGGTTGAGGTGTTTGATGCCATCACACCGTTAGGCGCTAAGTATTGTTCAGCTTCTTGAGTGACTTTAGCTTTGAGTTCTTGGTTTTCAAATACCGCTTCAATAATTAAATCACAACCTTGTAAGTCTTGAGCTGAAGCTGTAGCCGTAATGAGCGATAAAACCTGATCACGTTTTTCTGCGGTCATGCGGCCTTGTGAAACGCGTTTATCTAAGAGCTTTTGTGAATACGCTTTGCCTTTCTCTGCATTTTCAACAGATACATCTTTAAGTACAACTGGAATGCCTTTAATGGCTGTTGAATAGGCAATGCCCGCACCCATCATGCCTGCACCCAATACACCTACTTTAGTGGCTTGCCATTTTGCAACGTCGGCAGGGCGGCTCGCACCAGACTTAATTGCATTTAGACCATGCCAGAAAGTGCCGATCATATTTTTAGAAATTTGACCTGTGGTAAGCTGAGTAAAGTAGCGAGACTCAATACGCAGTGCAGTATCGACATCAACTTGAGCACCTTCAACTGCGGCAGCCATAATCGCTTCAGGGGCAGGGTAACAACCTTTGGTTTTATCTCTTAACATGGCTGGCGCAATTGCAAGAACTTGTGCAACTGCTGGAGTTTTTGGATCACCACCCGGGATTTTGTAGCCCTTTACATCAAAAGGCTGTTGAGATTTTGGATTAGCCTTGATCCAAGCAATTGCTTTATCTAAAAGCTCTTGATCATTTTCGGCAGTGTCATGAATTAAACCTAAAGATTTTGCTTTATCAACACCGAACTGTTTGCCTTCCATTAAAAATGGGAACGCATTTTGAAGCCCAAGCAAACGTACCATACGTACAATACCACCGCCGCCTGGTAACAAACCTAAAGTGACTTCTGGTAGGCCAAATTTGCTTTTCGGGTCATTGATTGCAATACGGTGATGGCAACTTAATGCAATTTCCCAACCACCGCCAAGTGCTGTGCCATTTAATGCTGCAACGACTGGAATACCAAGCGTTTCAATTGTACGTAAATGACCTTTTAGCTTTTCAACCATATTGAAAAAGTCAGTTGCGTGTTCAGGCTGAACTTGAATCAGCTCATCTAAATCACCACCTGCAAAGAAAGTTTTTTTAGCCGAGCGGAAAATAACCCCTGAAAGTTCTGTTTCTGCTTTAAGTTTCTGAGTCGCTTCATCGAGCGAGTCACGAAACTCGGCATTCATGGTGTTCGCAGATTGACTAGTTGAATCAAGCGTTAAAATGACAATATTGTCGGCATTTTTTTCGTATTGAATTGCACTCATCTTCTATATTCCTAATTTTTATACGCGTTCAATAATGGTGGCAATACCCATCCCACCGCCAACACAGAGGGTCGCTAAACCGCGCTTTTTATCTTGTCGTTCAAGCTCATCAAGTAAAGTGCCTAAAATCATGGCACCTGTTGCTCCTAATGGATGACCTAAAGCAATCGCACCGCCATTTACGTTGACTTTCTCAGCTGGGACGTTGAGTTCATTAATAAAACGCATAACAACTGCCGCGAATGCTTCATTGACTTCAAACAGGTCAATATCATCAATCGTTAGCCCAGCTTTTTCTAAAGCTTTACGTGCAGCAGGAGCTGGGCCAGTCAGCATGATGGTTGGATCAGTACCGACTAATGCAGTCGCCAAAACTTTAGCGCGTGGTTTTAAATTTTGTTCTTTTACCGCTTTTTCAGAAGCTAATAAAACTACAGCTGCTCCATCGACAATGCCTGATGAGTTACCTGCGTGATGAACATGATTGATTTTTTGTGCTTCCGGATATTTTTGTAAAGCAACTGCATCAAAGCCCATTTGGCCCATCATTTCAAAACTTGGGTTGAGCTTCGTTAGACCTTCGAGTGTGGTATTGCCTTTAATAAATTCATCTTTCTCTAAAATCACCACACCTGCATGATCTTTTACCGGTACAACTGAGTGGTCGAAATAACCATTTGATTGTGCTGCCGCAGCTTTTTGTTGTGATTTCACAGCGAAATTATCAACATCTTCACGGCTATAGCCATCTAAGGTTGCAATGAGGTCGGCTCCAATGCCTTGCGGAACAAATGATGACTTAAGGTTTGTTTCAGGGTCTAACGCCCACGGTCCGCCATCCGAGCCCATTGGAATGCGTGACATTGATTCAACGCCACCAGCAACCACTAAATCTTCCCAACCAGAGCGGACTTTCATTGCTGCCATGTTGACTGCTTCTAAGCCTGATGCACAAAAGCGATTGATTTGCACCCCAGCAACATCATCATTCCAACCTGCTGCAATCGCTGCTGTTTTGGCAATATCACCACCTTGATCGCCAATTGGTGTTACGCAGCCCAAAACAATGTCATCGACTTTAGACGTATCGAGTTGATGGCGCTGCTGTAATTCATTTAATAAGGTCGTCAGTAATGTAATTGGTTTTACTTCGTAAAGAGAGCCATCTTTTTTTCCTTTTCCGCGTGGGGTGCGAATGGCATCAATAATATAAGCCTCGCTCATAACAGTTCCTTTTTTATTACTTAAACTTTGTTGTGTTTTGAGTGTACTGGTTTTAAAAGGCAACGCAATGACGATAAGCGCACCAGTCAGGTGATGATTTTTGCCAATAGAAATACAAAAAAGCCCAAGTTGAACTTGGGCTAAATGTGAAGCTAAATAGATTTAAGAATTAGTGATAACCATGTAGCTGGCGATATAGGCCAGGGGTTACACCCGTCCACTTTTTAAATGCACGGTGGAAAGTACTGGTTTCACTAAAGCCAACTTGTTGGGCAACATCTTCAAGTGTTAATTCTGGGTTAAGTAACAAGTGAATCGCAGCATCTCGACGTAAAGCATCTTTCACACCTTGATAGCTTTTACCTTCAGCAGCCAAACGGCGGCGTAAGGTTTGCGGAGATAAATATAACATTGATGCAACGTCATTAAGCGTTGGCATTTCTTCACCAATTTGGCTTTTGAGCACTTCACGAATACGAGAAGTTAGCGAGTTGGTGTTTTTGAATTTTACTAAAAGCTGAGCAGGAGCTGCTTTTAAGAATTCTTCTAGCGTTTTCTCATCTTGGCGGATTGGCAAATCAAGATAATCAGCTGCAAAGGTAATTTCAGTACGTGGTGCATCAAACTGCATAACTGGTGCAAAAAATAATGCATCATATTCATCTGCATGTGCAGGACGTGGATAGCTAAAATGAACACGTTCTAATGGCAAGCGACGTTCAATCAACCATGATGCTAGACCGTGCCAAATCATGAGCATGCTTTCAGTAATGAAATGGTCTGGATCTAAAGTTTTTGGAATGAGGGGAACTAGACGTGCTTCATGTTTGTCACGCTCTAGAGTTACAGACCATTCATCGCCAAATAATTTGTAGAATTGAGATGACAGTTCAAGGGCTTGGCCCAATGTTTTTGCGTGAATAATCAACTGACACATAATGGCAAAAGTGCCCAGACGACGCGGTTGTACGTCAAATCCAACGTGTTCATCCTGTGTGACCATCCACAACATTTTTATAAAACGAGTGTATTGTTCTGGTGAGATTCGAGCTTTAGGTTGACGTAATAATTCCGCTTCAATACCCACATGTGAAAGGAGCATTTCAACATCCATGCCAAGGCGTTTTACGCCTGTCAAAGCCGCATTCACGAAGTGGATGCTAATCGTATCGCGACTCATATTGAATCCTTCAGTCTCTTTGATGTTCACTTTAAATTGACCTAAATGACCGTCTAAAAAAATAAATTGGCGATTTACAACAGAGTAAAAGCACTTTTTACATGTTAAATTGCCGAAATGATCAAGGTAAATGGCTGAACATGACATTGTTTTAGTATATTTGCTTAACTAATATAAAAGAAAATTCGAATAATAGTGGTTAAAAATACGATGACGACAGCATTAAATGGACTTAAAGTTCTCGATTTCTCGACGCTCTTACCTGGACCTTTTGCCACAATGTATCTGGCCGATATGGGAGCAGAAGTCATCCATATCGAATCTCCATCACGTCCTGATTTAATCCGAATCATGCCGCCATATGCAAATGGTCAAGCAACAGCACATAGTTATTTAAACCGAAATAAACAGTCGATTGTTCTCGATTTAAAGGATAAGGCGAGTATTGATCTGATTAAAGCCAAAATTTCTGAGTTTGATATTGTCATAGAGCAGTTCCGACCTGATGTTATGCGCCGTCTCGGTTTAGACTACGCGACACTTGCCGAAATTAACCCACGTCTCATTTATTGTTCAATTACAGGTTATGGACAAACAGGGAGCTATAAAGACAGAGCTGGGCATGACATTAACTATTTAGCTTTAGCAGGTATTGCTGGATATAGCGGCCGACAAGACAGTGGTCCACCACCGCTCGGTATTCAAGTTGCAGACATTGCAGGTGGTTCACTTCATGCTGTCATTGCAATTTTAGCTGCGGTTGTCGAACGTGGACGTAGTGGAATGGGACAATATATTGATATTTCCATGACCGATTGTGTTGCTAGCCTCAATAGTATGGCCGCATCAGCGACACTTGCTGCACAGGTTGAGCAGGCTCCAGAGCATGGCATGCTCAATGGCGGTATTTTTTATGACTATTATATGACTCAAGATGGCCGTTATCTTTCAATAGGTAGTCTTGAGCCACAATTTATGTCTGGTTTATCAGTGGCGCTTGATTTGCCTTTATTATTACAAAAAGGTGCTTCCTTAGATGTCGAAGACCGACAAGAAGTTAAACAAGCCATTCAAGAGAAAATTAAAACGAAATCATTTAAAGAATGGCATGAAATTTTTGCAAATCTTGATGTGTGTGTAGAACCTGTTTTAAGCCTAACTGAGTCCTTAAACTCGCCTTTAGCACAAGAACGTGGATGGATTGTGGATGTACCTTTGCAAAATAATACAGCGGATACAGAACCACAATTGGCTTGTCCAATTAAGTTTTCAAGATCGAAAATGAGATATTCCTTTATAGGTCAAAAACTTGGTGAAGGGCAGTGGTAAAGAGCTGGGGCCATTTTTCATACAATGTGTATTAAGATTATTATTAGATTAATCAATCGATTAACATTTTGAATAATTTCTTTACATAAAATTAGCGTACCCTTTATAAACAAAGACATAAAAGGTATGTAAACATGAAAACACATAAATCCTTGATGGCTTCCTGTTTATCCGTTTTATCAATTACTCTTTTTATACAGCATGCACAAGCTGCTGCTGCATTCGACCCAAATAGTCCTTGGATGTTGGGTGATTGGAACGGTCAACGCACAGCGTTACAAGCACAAGGTTATGATTTTTCTTTTGGATATACCGGCGAATACGCCGGTATTTTAGATTCAAAAAATACGTCTACGCATGGTAGTGCTTATACGGGGCAACTTGCACTAGGAACTCATTTTGACCTAAATAAAATTTTAGGTTGGCAAGATACGGAAGCTCAAATCACATTAACATATCGTGATGGGCAGTCGCTTTCTGAACATTCACCAGCTTTAGCAGGGCACTTAAGCTCGGTGCAAGAAGTGTGGGGGCGTGAGCAAACTTGGCGTTTAACAGATTTGTGGATCAAGAAGAAATTCCTTGATCAGAAGTTAGATGTGAAAGTCGGTCGTTTTGGTGAAGGTGAAGACTTTAACAGTTTTGACTGTGATTTCCAGAATTTAGCGCTTTGTGGTTCGCAAGTCGGTAACTGGGTGGGCGATCAGTGGTATAACTGGCCAGTAAGCCAATGGGCAATGCGTGTTAAATATAACTTGCAACCTGACTTATATACGCAAGTTGGTGTATATGAATACAACCCGGAAAATCTGGACCGAGGTAAAGGTTTTAACTTAAGTACTGATGGTTCTCACGGTGCAATTATTCCTGCCGAAGTAGTTTGGTCACCTAAATTAGGCGCTCAAAGTATGGCTGGTGAATACCGTTTAGGTTATTACTACAGCACTGCTGACGCCGAAGAAATTACGAATAAGGCTCAAACATCTCATAAACAAGGGGTGTGGGTAACTGCAAAACAAAAATTATTCCAGCCTGCTGATCAAACAGATCGCGGTTTGACAGGTTTTGTGAACCTGACTTTCCACGACTCTGATACCAACAAAATTGATAACATGCAAAATGTAGGCTTGGTCTATAAAGGTTTGCTCAATCAACGTCCTCAAGATGAGTTGGCACTCGGTGTGGCTCGTATCCATATCAAGGATGATTGGAACGATGTTCAAACTAAAGAATATGACACTGAATACAATACCGAGTTTTACTACGGTATTCATGCCACTAACTGGTTAACTATTCGTCCAAATGTGCAATATGTTCGTCATGTTGGTGCATTAAAAAATGGTGATAACACTTGGGTTGGCGGTATTAAATTCTCAACTGCATTCTAAGCGTAATTACTCCGAAAAACGGATTGTCGAGGGCTAAATCATTGATTGAATTATCCTGACCTTCCGTTTTTTCTTGATGCCTGAATTTGTTTTAGATGTATTGGTGATGCCATTTTTCTATAAGGTTCTTGGCACATCTTTCCTATAAAAATGATGATTGATAAGAGGTGGTTTATGAATCAACCTACTTCAAGATCAGGTTTAACGACTTTTACCGTAATTATTATTGGGTTACTGGCGTTATTCCTGTTAATTGGAGGTATTTGGCTCGCTACACTAGGCGGTTCAATTTACTACATTATAGCTGGAGTATTACTCCTCATTGTTGCATGGCAACTCTACAAGCGTGCTTCTACTGCTTTGTGGGTTTATGCTGCATTAATGCTAGGAACTATTATCTGGAGTGTCTGGGAAGTTGGAACAGACTTTTGGGCGCTTGCACCACGTTTAGATATTTTAGGTATTCTTGGTTTATGGTTATTGGTTCCGGCTGTAACTCGTGGAATCAACAACCTTGGATCAAGTAAAGTTGCCTTATCTTCAACTTTAGCAATTGCAATCGTGTTGATGGTTTATTCTATCTTCAACGATCCGCAAGAAATTAATGGTGAAATCAAAACACCTCAACCAGAAACAGCTCAAGCCGTGCCTGGTGTTGCTGAAAGTGATTGGCCAGCTTATGGCCGTACTCAAGCAGGTGTGCGTTATTCTCCATTGAAACAGATCAATGATCAAAACGTAAAAGACTTGAAAGTTGCTTGGACTTTACGTACTGGCGATCTTAAGACAGATAACGACTCTGGCGAAACGACTAATCAGGTTACACCGATTAAAATCGGTAATAACATGTTTATCTGTACAGCTCACCAGCAGTTAATTGCGATTGATCCTGCTACAGGTAAAGAAAAATGGCGTTTTGATCCGAAACTTAAAACGGATAAATCGTTCCAGCATTTAACTTGTCGTGGTGTGATGTACTACGATGCAAACAATACAACTGAGTTTGCAACGAGTCTTCAAAGCAAGAAATCTAGCTCTACACAATGTCCACGTAAGGTATTTGTACCAGTCAACGATGGCCGTTTAGTGGCTGTAAATGCTGACACTGGTAAAGCATGTACTGACTTTGGTCAAAATGGTCAAGTGAACTTACAAGAGTTTATGCCATATGCTTATCCAGGCGGTTACAACCCAACATCTCCTGGTATCGTGACTGGATCAACTGTTGTGATTGCTGGTTCTGTAACAGATAACTACTCCAATAAAGAGCCATCTGGTGTGATTCGTGGATACGACGTTAACACTGGTAAACTTCTTTGGGTATTTGATACTGGCGCAGCAGATCCAAATGCAATGCCGGGCGAAGGTACTACTTTTGTTCATAACTCACCAAATGCGTGGGCACCTTTAGCATACGATGCCAAACTTGATATCGTTTATGTACCAACAGGTGTAGGTACACCAGATATCTGGGGTGGTGATCGTACCGAGCTGAAAGAGCGTTATGCAAACTCAATGTTAGCGATTAATGCTTCTACTGGTAAATTAGTGTGGAACTTCCAGACAACCCATCACGATTTATGGGATATGGACGTACCATCACAACCATCTTTAGCTGATATCAAAAACAAAGCCGGCCAAACTGTTCCTGCAATCTATGTATTGACGAAAACAGGTAATGCCTTTGTGCTTGATCGCCGTAATGGTCAACCAATTGTTCCTGTAACTGAGAAACCAGTTCCACAAACAGTTAAACGTGGACCACAAACTAAAGGTGAGTTCTATTCAAAAACTCAGCCATTCTCTGACTTGAACTTGGCACCACAAGATAAATTGACTGATAAAGACATGTGGGGTGCCACTATGCTTGATCAGCTCATGTGTCGTGTATCTTTCAAACGTCTAAATTACGATGGTATTTATACGCCACCATCTGAAAACGGTACTTTAGTTTTCCCTGGTAACTTGGGTGTATTTGAATGGGGTGGTATGTCAGTTAACCCTGATCGTCAGGTTGCTGTAATGAACCCGATTGGTCTGCCATTCGTAAGTCGGTTAATTCCTGCTGATCCAAACCGTGCACAAACTGCAAAAGGTGCGGGAACTGAGCAGGGCGTACAACCGATGTACGGCGTACCGTATGGTGTTGAAATTAGCGCATTCTTATCTCCGCTTGGTTTACCTTGTAAACAACCGGCTTGGGGCTATGTAGCTGGCGTTGATTTGAAAACTCATGAAGTGGTATGGAAAAAACGTATTGGTACAATCCGTGATAGCTTGCCGAACTTGTTCCAGTTACCAGCTGTGAAAATTGGTGTGCCTGGTTTAGGTGGTTCAATTTCTACTGCCGGTAATGTCATGTTTGTTGGTGCAACTCAAGATAACTACTTACGTGCGTTTAACGTTACTAACGGTAAGAAACTTTGGGAAGCGCGTTTACCAGCAGGTGGACAAGCAACACCAATGACTTATGAAATCAATGGTAAGCAATATGTTGTGATCATGGCTGGTGGTCATGGTTCATTTGGTACGAAAATGGGCGACTATTTAGTGGCTTATGCCTTACCAGATAACAAATAAAAAGCTTTTATAGAAAGGGCCCGGATTTATCCGGGCTTTTTTTATGTCGATTTATATTAAAGCTTATCAATAAAACCGTTATTAAATATGCAAAAAAAGCATTTTATTGATGAATAAAAGCTCGCTATGCTATCCGCCTTAATAATGAATCTACTAGCCATACGCCATGTATTTATATACCGATTTCGACCAGCAGCTGGTTAATGAACGAGTTGCTCAGTTCCGTGATCAAACAGAACGCTATTTAGCTGGCAAACTTTCTGAAGACGAATATCGTCCATTACGTTTGCAAAATGGTTTATATGTGCAACGTTATGCGCCTATGCTGCGTATAGCTGTGCCGTATGGCTTAATGAATTCTAAACAATTACGTAAAGTTGCTGAAGTTTCAACTGCTTATGACCGTGGTTATGCACATGTATCTACACGTCAAAACATTCAGTTAAACTGGCCTGCACTTGAAGATGTGCCAGACATTTTAGCTGAACTTGCAACTGTACAAATGCATGCCATTCAAACCAGTGGTAACTGTATTCGTAACACCACAACTGACCAATATGCAGGTGTGGTTGCTGGTGAAATTGCAGATCCACGTCCAACATGTGAATTGATTCGTCAGTGGAGTACATTCCACCCAGAATTTGCATTCTTGCCACGTAAGTTCAAAATTGCTGTTTCTGCACTTGAAGAAAAAGATCGTGCGGCAACTGCATTCCACGATATTGGTGTTTATATCGTGCGTAATGAAGCAGGCGAGATCGGCTATAAAATTATGGCTGGTGGTGGTTTAGGCCGTACTCCAATCATTGGTAGCGTTATCCGTGATTTTTTACCACGTGAAGACTTAATTGCTTACTTAGAAGCGGTTTTACGTGTTTATAACTTGCATGGTCGTCGTGATAACAAATATAAAGCACGTATCAAAATTCTAGTTAAAGCATTAACTCCTGAAGTGTTTGCACAGAAAGTTGAAGCTGAATTTGAACATACACGTGAAGCATTGAAGATTCAGCCAGAAATCTTGAAAAAACTGGATGAAGAATTCACCCCGTTTGATTATCAAGATTTGGCAGATGAAGACTTCACAGCTTTATTTGCTGAACATCCAAAATTCAAACAATGGTTCAATATCAACACGCATGCGCATAAAGTGAAGGGCTATCGTATTGTTACGATTTCTCTAAAACGCGCAGGTATTGCGCCAGGTGATATGACCACCGAAGAAATGAATTTTATTGCAGACCTTGCTGATAAATATACTTTCGGCGAACTTCGCACGACTCATGAGCAAAACATTGCTTTGGCAGATGTGCCTCAAAAAGATTTGTTTGATGTATGGCAAGCGCTTGAACAACAAAATATGGCACGTGCACATATCGGCTTTATTACCGATATCATTAGTTGCCCGGGCGGTGATTTCTGTTCACTTGCAAATGCGAAATCAATTCCAATTGCTGAAGCAATTACACGTCGTTTTGATGACTTAGACAAAGTTTATGATCTTGGTCATTTAGATCTAAATATTTCTGGTTGTATGAATGCTTGTGGTCATCACCATGTAGGTAACATCGGTATTTTAGGTGTAGATAAGAAAGGCGCTGAGTTCTATCAAATTACATTAGGTGGTAATTCAGACCATGATGCATCAATCGGTGACATCTTAGGGCCATCTTTTGCAGCAGATGCTGTGCCAGATGTCATTGAAGAAGTATTGAATACTTATCTTGATTTGCGTACTGAAGGTGAGCGTTTTGTTGATACATATCGCCGTGTAGGAATTCAACCATTTAAGGAGCGTGCATATGCTTAATACAGCTCTACCAGTGCTTTATAAAGATGGCACGATTACAGATAATACTTATCAAATCATTGCTGAAGATGGTGTTATTCCCCAAGGTGATGTTGTTGTAACAACAGCTCAACTCGATCAATTAGCTAACGTTCAAGGCAAAAAAGCTTTGTATGTGACTGTAAATGATTCACCTGAAGAGCACACATTTCCATTAAATGAACTTGATGCAATCTTCATTGAGTTTGCGGGTTTTGGTGATGGTCGTGGTTATTCATTCGCTGCACTACTACGTCGTCAAGGTTTTCAAGGTGAGTTGCGTGCAACTGGTGATGTGTTTAAGGATGTCTTAAACTATTTAAAACGTTCAGGTTTTGATAGTTTTGTGATTAAAGAAGGTAAAGATGTGCAAGAAGCGGCAGCTGGTTTGCAAGACTTTACCAACCCATACCAAGCCTCAACAGCCGTACCGCAAGCAAGTTATCAAACTGGCGCTTAAATAGTTTTTAAATATAAAGGCTGAACTCAGGTTCAGCTTTTTTTATGAATAATTTTTAAATGACTCAACTGAAGAACAACAATGTTTGGTTTAATTTCAAAAATAAATCCTGGTGCTTGGTGGCTACTTTTTGCTATTGCGACAGATGTACTCTCAACATTTTATTCTGCTAAGGGGAATGGCTTAGTCAATAAAACAGCTCAGGGTATTGCTCTGGTTTTGTATATTATTTCTTTTGCATGCGCTGCTATTGCTTTGAAATATATGCAAGCTGGAATCTTATATGTGCTTTGGTCTGGGATAGGTGTATTAGCAACAGCTTTTTTGGCAAAGATTTTTCTTGGTCAGAATATTGATGTGGCAGGATGGGTGGGAATTGGTTTTATTACTGTAGGTTTAATGATTATTGCACAATATTCCAATATCGATGTTTAAAGCCCTTATAGAAATATTAAGTATCTCTATAAGGGCTAAATATTGAAAATATTAGGTATCGAGCTGGCAGTTAACCATCCACTTTATACCGAACTGATCGGTAAAAGCGCCATACAATGCGCCCCAGAACGTTTTTTCTAAAGGCATTTCAATTTGACCATTAACAGATAAAGCATCAAAAAGTTGTTTTGCTTTTTCTTGCTCATCTTTTTCAAAGTTGATCGAGATGTAGTGATTATTTCCTTGGGTAAAAACGCTGTTAGGGGCACAAAACTGATCATTTGTATCTGAGGCCATAAGCACAGTGTACTCATTAATCGGTAAAGAAACATGTAGAACCAGATTTTTGTCGGCTTCCGATAACGTCACACCTTCAGGCGCTGGCATATCACCATAACGGCTTAACATACCGAATTCACCGCCAAATACTGATTTATAAAAGTTAAAGGCTTGTTCTGCTTGACCTTGGAAATTGAGATAGTGATTGAGTTGCATTGTTATTGTCCATTGTTGTTTTCGTTTAAAGGAATAAGTTAAAACTTAAAAGTGATTTTGTGGGTCATTTTTTGTAGTTTTTTCATAAAAAATCCCACCGAAGTGGGATTTTAAAATAATGAATTTGGATTAAATGAGTTCAATTGCAACTGCTGTTGCCTCACCACCACCAATACAGAGTGCAGCAATACCTTTTTTACCGCCAGTACGTTTCAGTGCATGAATAAGGGTAAGAATAATACGAGAACCCGTAGAACCTACAGGGTGACCTAGTGCACAAGCACCACCATTGATATTTACTTTCTCTGCATCAAGTTTGAAATCATCAATTGGGCACATAGTAACCATAGCAAACGCTTCGTTAATTTCCCAAAGATCGACGTCTTGAGCATTCCATCCCGCTTTTTTAAGAACTTTTTCAATAGCACCAACTGGAGCGATCGTAAATTCTGAAGGATGCTGAGAGTTTGACGCTGTCGCGATAATTTTTGCAAGCGGTTGTAAACCGCGCTGTGCTGCAACTTCACTTGAAGTTAATACTAATGCAGACGCACCATCCGAAATAGAACTTGCATTTGCGGCGGTAATCGTACCGTCTTTTGCAAAAGCTGGTTTGAGTGAAGGAATCTTGTCAATCTTGGCATTTAAAGGTTGTTCATCCTGATCAACAACGACATCACCTTTACGACTAGGTACAGTAACTGGAACGATTTCGTCTTTGAAATAACCTTCAGTAATTGCTGTTTGAGCACGTTTCAAAGAGCGAATCGCAAAGTCATCCATTTGCTCACGTGTATAGCCACGAGTATTGGCCATATCTTGAGCAAATGAACCCATTAAACGCCCAGTTTCAGCATCTTCAAGCCCATCAAAGAACATATGATCTTTAATTTCACCATGGCCCATGCGATAGCCAGCTCGTGCTTTTGGTAAAACATAAGGTGCATTTGTCATAGACTCCATACCGCCAGCAACAACAACTTCAGCACTACCTGCTTTAATCATATCAGCGGCTTGCATAACAGCTTTCATGCCAGAACCACAAAGCTTGTTAATCGTTACTGCACCTGTAGAGTCTGGTAAGCCAGCTTTACGCATCGCTTGACGTGCTGGACCTTGCTTTAGGCCAGCAGGCAGTACACAACCCATAATGACTTCTTCGACATCAGTAGGCTGTAAACCTGCTCGTGCGATTGCTTCTTTAATCGTTACAGCACCTAATTCAGGCGCTGTAAGTCCTGATAGTGATCCTTGAAAACCACCCATGGCAGTACGAGCACCATTTACAATTACGATGTCAGTCATTGTTGTAATCTCCGATTGTTCTTAATCTCAAAATAAGAAATGTTTAAAACCTAGGCAGTATATTGCAAAAATCAAAGAGAGATATCTTCTGCATTAGACTGTAGAGTTCTAACAATTTTTAAGGTCTTCTAAACGGGTGTGTCCCATTTTGCTGAGAATTAATTTAAAGTTTTTAAGCTGGTTATAAGAACAGTAAGTAAAAGTGCCGTTAGATTCGCGTGGGAGTCCTGTGTCGCCCTGAAATACAATACTATTTAGTTTTTTTCCAAACTTTTGAAATTTTAAAGAACCGTAGCGATGAGCAAGTTCAACATTGGTTAATACTTCTTCATTGTTTTCTCTTTGTAGATTCTGATTCGTGTCTACAAAGCTTATAAGACTTGTATCCCAGTTACTATTACATGTAGACAAATCAACACTTGGGCAAATTACGACACTCTTATGTCGTAGAATTGCGTCGTATTTGGCTTTTTGTATATGAATTGTGAGTAGTCGAGACGAATTTTTTAATTCTACAGAAGCCATAAATTGATGATATAAAGGAAGCGCTATAGTGGCCATAATCATAAGAATTGCGAGTGTTATAGTGAGTTCCAACAACGTGAAACCGGGAGATTTAAACATTAAAATTCCTTAATATATAAAGAAATATTTTGATTTTATGCTTTCTATCAATGATTTATAATGATTTTTGTAGTGAGGAAACACAAAATTAAATAAAGGTTATCAGGATGCTAGAATACTGGTAAAATCACCGTAAGCGAAAGAAAGAAGTTGTTCATATTTGCTAGTTGAGTGAAAAATTACCGAATTACAACGGAAATTGTAAGTAATTTTGTCAATAATTTACTTGATTAAAATTATCAAGCACTTGGAAAGTCTATCAAGTGTTTGTATGATTCAAATGTGAATAGCTTAAAAATAATACTGGGGTGAAAATATCTCAGGGGCCAATAAATTTAGGCTGAGCTTGAACAACAATTGTTATCTCTGGAGGATATCCATGAAATTGAGTCGTATTGCACTTGCTATGCTTGTCGCTGCTCCATTAGCTGCTGCTAATGCTGGCGTAACTGTTACTCCATTATTGCTTGGTTACACTTTCCAAGACACTCAACACAACAATGGCGGTAAAGATGGCGAGTTAACTAACGGACCTGAATTACAAGACGATTTATTCGTTGGTGCAGCTCTTGGTATCGAGTTAACACCATGGTTAGGTTTCGAAGCTGAATATAACCAAGTTAAGGGTGATGTAGAAGGTATTGCTGGTGCTCCAAGCGCTGAATACAAACAAAAACAAATCAACGGTAACTTCTATGTTACTTCTGATTTAATCACTAAAAACTATGACAGCAAAATCAAGCCATACGTATTGTTAGGTGCTGGTCACTACAAATACGAGATTCCTGACCTTTCTTATCACAATGATGAAGAAGGTACTTTAGGTAATGCTGGTGTTGGTGCTTTCTGGCGCTTAAACGATGCTTTATCTCTTCGTACAGAAGCTCGTGGTACTTATAACTTTGACGAAAAATTCTGGAACTATACAGCTCTTGCTGGTTTGAACGTAGTTCTTGGTGGTCACTTGAAGCCTGCTGCTCCTGTAGTAGAAGTTGCTCCAGTTGAACCAACTCCAGTTGCTCCACAACCACAAGAGTTAACTGAAGACCTTAACATGGAACTTCGTGTGTTCTTTGATACTAACAAATCAAACATCAAAGACCAATACAAGCCAGAAATCGCTAAAGTTGCTGAGAAGTTAACTGAATACCCTAACGCTACTGCACGTATCGAAGGTCACACAGATAACACTGGTCCACGTAAGTTGAACGAACGTTTATCTTTAGCTCGTGCTAACTCTGTTAAATCAGCTCTTGTTAACGAATACAACGTTGATGCATCTCGTTTGTCTACTCAAGGTTTCGCTTGGGATCAACCGATTGCTGACAACAAAACTAAAGAAGGTCGTGCTATGAACCGTCGTGTATTCGCGACAATCACTGGTAGCCGTACTGTAGTTGTTCAACCTGGTCAAGAAGCGGCAGCTCCTGCAGCAGCTCAATAATTTGAGTTCTTGAACAGTAAAAAAGCGACTCGTTAGAGTCGCTTTTTTTATGGCGATTTTTAAAATATTTAGGCATTTCTGTGTCTCCTTAATAATTACTTTCGATCTTGGTTTAAATTAGTTACCAATTACCTTTCTTCAATTGCTGTTTAGTGTCTTGTCTATCTCTGCGATGTTGAGCACGAGGTTTTTCCGTTTCGTGCATACCACCTTTGTGTAGTAAAGGGGATAGAGCTACTTGATTACGGACTTTGATCTTTGGCATTTCTTTAATTTTCATGCTTTAACCTTTAATACATAAAACTTGTTTTAGAGTATGAACGACTTCAATGAGATCTGACTGATTCGCCATGACTTCATCAATGTCTTTATAGGCGCTTGGAATTTCATCGACAACGCCATTGTCTTTACGGCATTCAATACCTTGGGTTTGTTCAATAAGATCTTGCTGATTAAAAAGCACTTTTGCTTTACTTCTGCTCATCTTACGCCCAGCCCCATGAGAACAAGAACAAAATGATTCAGGATTTGCTTTGCCTTTAACGATATAAGATCGTGCTCCCATTGAACCTGGAATAATACCTAGCTCATCTAAGCCTGCTCTAATTGCACCTTTTCGGGTAATCAATAGATTTTCGCCAAAATGTGTTTCACGGCTTACATAATTATGATGACAATTAATCGCTTCTTTTGTCATTTGAAAAGAAGGTAGAAGAGGGCGGATCGCTTCTAAAATTAATCGCATCATCTCTTTGCGATTTTCAAAAGCATATTCTTGTGCCCACTCTACAGCTTCTACATAATCATCGAAACTTTTTGAGCCTTCAGCAAAATAACTTAAGTCTTTATCCGGTACATGTCCAAAGCGATGCTGAGCTTCTTTTTTGGCTAACTCAATAAAGTAAGTACCAATAACATTACCGAGCCCTCTGCTACCTGAGTGTAGCATTAGCCATACATCTTGATTCTCATCAATACATAATTCTATAAAGTGATTACCACCACCCAAGGTCCCAAGTTGTTTTTGCCATGTTGCATCAAATTGCCGAAGCATTCGGACAAGACCAGGATGCTTTTTGATAATTGGTTCTAAGCGTTTTTCAAGTGGAATAATGCTAGAAGCTTTCGCTTTGACTTGTTTATGCAAAGCAAAGCCAACCGGGACTTTGCGTTCGATCGCATCACGCAAACGACTTAAGTTATCAGGTAATTGTGAAGCCTTTAAACTCAAGCGAATTGCATTCATACCACAACCAATATCTACCCCTACAGCAGCAGGGATAATGGCGTGTTTAGTTGGAATAACACTACCTACAGTTGCGCCTTTTCCTAGGTGAACATCGGGCATAACAGCAATATGAGAATAGATGAATTGCAGTTGTGCCATTTTCTTGAGTTGTTCGATACTTTCACTATCTATGTCTTGAGTGAAAATTTTAACAGGGACACCATAAAGTGCCTCCTTGTTTAATATTTTTTGTATGCCCATAATTTTTCTCTTATTTTTGTCCGAGCAGGCATAAAAAAACCTAGCGAATGCTAGGTTCTAAATTTAAGCATTCGGACAAGTGGTGTGAATTTGTACACTTGTCCGTGAGCTGACATCGTGCCAAATAATTTAATCTGTTTTACCTTGTACTAATGGCATGATGTCCTCCTTATTTAAAAGTGCCGTTGAAAATCTGAACGGCATTTTACGCTTTTTAAATCAAAGATCAAGCTTTTGATCTTTGATTTACTTTAATGACTAGTTTTAATCTTGCTCAGGTTTGACGTTCATTTGATCGTAAGAGATCAATTTGGTTTTATTTTTCCACTTATAACCTAACCAAATGATCAAGAACAGTGGCAAGCTAATATAAGTTGAAAGTAAGCCTAACCAATCAATTTTTCCACCTAAAATGGCTTGGTAGTTCTGTCCTAAGATAATGATTGAACAGAGAATAAATGCAAACCAAGGTGCAAATGGGAAAAATTTGGCACGATATGCTAAATCTTCTAATTTATAACCTTGAGCAATGTATCCTTTACGGAAGCGATAGTGTGAAATTGCGATTCCTAACCAAACAATAAAACCGCACATACCAGACATATTGAGTAGCCAGTTAAATACTTGTTTTTCACCAATAAATGTCGTTAAGAAACAGAATGCAGCAATAAACGTTGTTGCATATAGCGCGTTCATTGGAACGCCACGGCCATCGAGTTTTGCAAACCACTTTGGTGCACGGCCTTCTTGAGCCATTTTAAACAACATACGAGTTGAGGAATACATGCCTGAATTACCTGCTGATAAAATAGCAGTAAGAATGACAGCATTCATTAAACTCGCAGCAAAAGCAAAACCTACTCTTTCATAAAGCAATGTAAATGGAGATAGTGCGATATCTTCAGTGGCAGCTGCTTGTAATAAATTCGGGTCATCATAGGCAATTAGAGTGCCGATAATGAAAATACATAGGATATAGAATAATAAGATTCGCCAGAAAATCTGTTTGATTGCAAGTGGAATTGTCTTCTTTGGATCTTTTGATTCGCCAGCAGCAACCCCAACCATTTCAGTTCCTTGGAAAGAGAATCCGGCAATCATTGCTACACCAATCATGGCTTGTAAACCGCCTACAAAAGGTGCCTCTTTATAGGTCCAGTTTCCGAAGGTTGCAACACCTGGAGTTAGCATAATCTTGATAATCATAGCTAAGCCAATAATAATAAATGCAACAATCGCAATTACTTTGACCATCGAAAACCAGAATTCGCTTTCCCCAAATCCCTTTACTGTCATGGCATTGATCAGAAAGATAACGATAAGGAACAGGGCACTCCAATAGAACCCTGGAATATCAGGGAACCAGAACTTCATAATAAACTGAACCGCAACAAGTTCGAATGCAACCGTAATTGCCCAGTTATACCAATAGTTCCAGCCTAGAGCGAAACCAAAGCCTTCTTCGACATAACGACTGCCGTAAGTAAAAAAGGCGCCGGATGTTGGTGTATGAGTTGCAAGCTCACCTAAGCTGGTCATTAAGAAGTAAATCATAATGCCAATGAGTGAGTAGGCGAGTAGCGCTCCACCAGGGCCAGCGTTTGCAATGGTTGATCCAGAAGCAAGGAAGAGGCCTGTACCAATGGAACCACCAATGGCGATCATATTCAGATGACGAGCCCCAAGCTTACGCTGGAGTTTTTCAGGAGCATGTGTTTCGCTCATGGAGATTCCTTACATAGTTTGTTATGCACAGGCATATAACACCTTAAAGCCTTGATGATCAGTTTTAATCTGGCACTGACCAAAGTGCTTCTCAATTAAGATCGGATAGTTTAAAAAACGGTTTGCTACAATCCATAGCTCACCTGATGCCTTTAAATGTTTTTTAGCGTTCTGGCAGAGTCCTTCACTTGCATCATAGTTGGTATGAATACCCTGATGGAAAGGGGGATTACTGACAATGGCATCGAGTTCTGTTGGAGCGTCTGCAATTCCTGTAACGGGCTGCAATCTCAACTGGTCTGAACCTATTCCATTTCGACTAAAAGTCATTTCCGTTGACCGTAAAGCGAAAGCATCAATATCTAGGGCATGAATAATATTACTTGAATTTATTTTTGCCAAATAGCAACTGATAATTCCAGCACCACACCCGAAGTCGGCAATTCTACCTGATTTCACCTGATTAAGATAAGGGAGTAAAATAGCAGTTCCGACATCTAGATGATTTTGGCTAAATACACCAGGAAGGGCACAAATCGTAAGCTCTTGTTCATTAACATGAACAGTGTAAGTTTTAAGCCAACTTTCGAGAGGTTTAATTTGTTCTGTTTTCTCAATCTTTAAGTGCCATAACTGACAGTGACGTGCACTATCAAGTTTAAGTACTTTGCCGAAGCTTTGTAATTGTTTGGCAGCGCGTTCAACACCACCTTTTTTTTCACCTACTAAAAAAACAGACTGAGCAGTTTTAAGATTGCTCATTACGACATGCAATATGTAATTTAACAGTTCTTTAGATTTGGGAACAAAAATGACAGCTTGATCGAATTCTTGTAATGGAAACTCAACTGAGAAATGCGCATTTGTTCCACTATTTATAAAGCTCTGGTAGTCAGCATGGTTCCATGTCCAGACTGAAGCATCAATATCCGCTGGTAATTGACTGACTAGGGCATCATTCGGTGCATTAATGAACAAGATTCTACCTTTTAAATAGTCTTGCTGTCTTAATACCACTTCACTTCTAGGATCCATGTACATCTCTCATGAAGAAGAATGCCCAGTGGGAACTGGGCAATAATCAAAATTAAAAAATAGTTATTTATGTGTTTCAGGAAGTACAACATTTAAAATTAATGCTGCTATACCACCTGTCGCTACGCCAGAGCTAAAAATATTTTTAAATAATTCTGGAAGGTGCTCCAAAATTTGAGGAACTTGAGCAACACCCAAACCTAATGCAAGTGAAATTGCGATAATTAAAAGTGCTCGGCGATCAAGGTGAATAGATGAGAGAATGTTAATGCCTGATGCAGCAACCGCACCGAACATCACCATCACAGCGCCACCTAATACCGCTTGTGGTACGGCTTGTATTACACCAGCTACTGCTGGAAATAAACCTAATAAAATAAGTAAAGCAGCAATCCAGATACCCACATAACGACTTGCAACCCCAGTAAGTTGAATTACACCATTATTTTGAGCAAAAACAGAACTAGGGAAAGTGTTAAATAAGCCTGCGAGTAAAGAGTTCGCGCCATTCACTAAAACGCCACCTTTAATACGCTTCATCCATTCAGGGCCATTAACGGGTTGGTTTGAAAGTTTACTGGTTGCTGTCACATCACCAATTGCTTCTAAAGATGTGACTAAATAAATAAAAGCCATTGGAATGAATAAGCCCCAAGAAAAGCTTAAACCAAAGTGCATTGGCGTTGGAATCTGTACAAGAGGCGCATCTTTAATACCTGAGAAATCTAGGTAACCCATAAATCCTGCAAGAATGTAACCAATCACTAAAGCAATTAAAATTGCTGAACTTTTAATCCACACCACTCGGATACGGTTTAGCACAATAATAATAGCAAGTACGGTACATGACATAATAAGGTTGTCTGCACTTGCAAAAGTATGGTCTTGCATCGCTTGGTAGCCACCACCCATGCTAATCAAGCCTTCTTTAATCAGTGTTAAGCCAATTAATAAAACAACAATGCCAGTCACCAAGGGAGTAATTAATCTTTTTACCCATGGAAGAATTTGCGAAACACCCATTTCAATAAAGGAACCAGCAATTACTACACCAAAAATTGCAGCCATAACTTGGTTTACTGGCGTTCCAGCAGCCACCATTGCACTACCAATACCAATAATTGGGCCAATAAAGTTAAAGCTTGTGCCTTGTACAATCAGAAGGCCAGCACCAAATGGGCCGACTTTTTTACATTGAAGAAATGTAGCAATACCCGAAATTACCAAAGACATCGATAAAATCATGTTGGTTTCGGTACGTGACACACCTAAAGCTAAACAAATTAAAAGCCCTGGTGTAACAATTGGTACAATAATCGCAAGCAAATGCTGGAAAGCTGCTAAAAAAGCGATCAGAGGTTTTGGTCGATCATCTAAGCCATAAACAAGGTCAAGATGGTCTTGAGAGTGTTGATTGGACATGGGTGTAGGTCCGCCGCAATTTTGCAAATTGGCGCTATTCTAATCGAGATACCTATCTTTACAAAACGAATTACAGGCTATTGGAAAATTTTTTTGTCAATGTCAATAAACTGTCACTACTCAAGAGTAGTGTTTTTCTGTATAATTTGCCCTCAAATTTCAGGCGTTTCGAATTTTCATGTCAGATATCAAAAATCTCCGTAATATCGCAATTATTGCGCACGTCGACCACGGGAAAACCACACTTGTCGATAAACTACTTCAGCAATCTGGTGCTCTCGGTGAACGAGCAGGCGAGATTGAGCGTGTCATGGACTCAAATGCGCTTGAAAGTGAACGTGGTATTACCATTCTTGCAAAGAACACTTCTATTACTTGGTTAGATAAACGTACTGATACAACTTACCGTATCAACATCGTGGATACCCCGGGACACGCCGACTTCGGTGGTGAAGTAGAACGTGTTATGTCGATGGTTGACTGCGTATTACTTTTAGTTGACTCTCAAGAAGGCCCAATGCCACAAACTCGCTTTGTGACACAAAAAGCCTTTGCTCGTGGTTTAAAACCAATTGTTATTATTAACAAAGTTGACAAACCAAGTGCACGTCCAGATTGGGTTATTGATCAAGTATTTGATTTATTTGATAACCTTGGTGCAACTGATGAGCAATTAGATTTCCCAATCGTTTATGCATCAGGTTTACGTGGTGTAGCGGGTCCTGCTCCAGAAGAACTTGCAGAAGACATGACTCCGTTGTTCGAAACGATTGTAGACATCGTTGAACCACCAGCAGTTGACGTTGATGGTCCATTCCAAATGCAGATTTCATCACTTGACTATAACAGCTTCGTAGGTGTTATCGGTGTTGGTCGTATTCAACGTGGTTCAGTAAAATTAAATACTCCTGTTACTGTAATTGACAAAGAAGGCAATACACGTAACGGTCGTATCTTAAAAATCATGGGTTACCATGGTTTAGAGCGTATTGATGTTGAGTCAGCATCTGCTGGTGATATCGTATGTATTACTGGTATCGACGCACTTAATATTTCTGACACGATTTGTGATCCGAAAAATGTTGAAGCATTACCAGCTTTATCTGTAGATGAACCTACAGTATCTATGACTTTCCAAGTAAACAACTCTCCGTTTGCTGGTAAAGAAGGTAAATTCGTAACTTCACGTAATATTCGTGAACGTCTTGATCGCGAATTAATTCATAACGTAGCTTTACGTGTTGAAGACACTGACAGTCCAGACCGTTTCAAAGTATCTGGCCGTGGTGAACTTCATCTTTCAGTTTTAATTGAAAACATGCGTCGTGAAGGCTTCGAAATGGGCGTATCTCGTCCACAAGTAATCATCAAAGAAATTGATGGTGAAAGACAAGAGCCTTACGAAAACGTAACTTTTGACGTTGAAGAACAGCATCAAGGTGCTGTAATGGAACAAATGGGTCACCGTAAAGGCGAGATGACCAATATGGAAGTTGACGGTAAAGGCCGTATCCGTATTGAAGCAACTGTACCTTCACGTGGTTTGATTGGTTTCCGTTCTGAATTCTTGACCATGACTTCTGGTACAGGGATCATGACTTCAAGCTTCTCGCATTATGGTCCTGTTAAACAAGGTACTGTTGCGAAACGTCAAAACGGTGTATTGATCTCTATGGTTCAAGGTACTTGCTTGGGCTATGCATTGTTCAGTTTACAAGACCGTGGTCGTTTGTTCGCTAAACCACAGTTAGAAGTTTACGAAGGTATGATCGTGGGTATTAACTCTCGTTCAGACGATATGGTTGTAAACCCGACTAAAGCGAAACAATTAACTAACGTTCGTGCGTCTGGTACAGATGATGCTTTAACTTTAGTACCTGCAATTGAATATACGCTTGAACAAGCGCTTGAATTCATTGAAGATGACGAGTTAGTAGAAGTAACACCTAAATCAATCCGTATCCGTAAGCGTTACTTGACTGAAAATGAACGTAAACGTAACCGTGATAAATAATTTTTCTTAAATGAAAAAGAAAAAACCGCTAAATTAATTTAGCGGTTTTTTTTAATCGTTATATTTGAAATTAAAGTGGGCTTAAAATCATATTTTTGTTGTAAGAGAATATGTTGTTAAAGTGTGAAATGACTTTCTTTTTTTGATAAAAATATTAAATTATCAATATCATGGCGAGTACTATCTAATTCGATAAGATGCCAATGAAAAAGAAAAATATGACGTGTTTCGGCCCCCCGACATCTGGAGATGTTTAGATGAGTATTATTCAAGAATTTAAAGAATTTGCCATTAAAGGCAATATGATGGATTTAGCCATTGGTGTGATTATTGGTGGTGCTTTTGGCAAAATCGTGGACTCTTTAGTTAAAGATATCATCATGCCGCTTATCACTGTAATTACTGGTGGTGGTGTTGATTTCTCTCAAAAATTCATTGTATTAGGTGCAAACCCTAATAATTTACAATCTTTAGATGCCTTGCAAAAAGCAGGTGTTAATGTTTTAACTTATGGTAATTTCCTCACCATTTTAATTAACTTCATTATTTTGGCTTGGGTTGTGTTCTTAATGGTGAAATTATTAAATAGACTTCGCCGTGATAAAAATGAACCAGAAGCTCCAGCTGCAACTCCTGAAGATATTCAATTATTACGTGAAATTCGTGATGAGCTGAAAAAACAAGCCTAATAAGATTTGAAATAAAAACGGTACCTTGAGTGCCGTTTTTTATTACTTCATATTTTATATTGGACTCAGGATGTTGATAAAATTGCAAGATCGCAGATCAGACCAACTATGAATATTGAAAAAGGGATAAATTAATGAATCAGCTTTTTGTGTATGGAACATTATGTCCAAATAAAGCAAATGCTCATATTCTCGAACAGATTGGGGGTAGTTGGATCAAAGCCAGTGTAAGAGGTGTGATTCATATTTTAGATTGGGGTCCTGACAAAGGCTTAAAAGCGCTTGAGTTAGATTCGCAAGCGGATTGGGTAGAGGGTTATTTGTTTAGCACAGAAAAACTTGCTGAAAACTGGCAGATGCTTGATGACTTTGAAGGTTTTCAATACCAGCGTGTTATCGCAAATATAAAATTAGAGTCAGGCGATTATGTTAAAGCCTGGACATATCAGCTGAATGCACAGGCTTCTGAAAAACCATAGTTAAAATTATGGAATCAGCGTAAGCTACCCATTCTAAATTTAACTTCTAAAAGATGATAGCCAAACTGGCTTTTGATTGGACCTTGTAACACACGTTCAGCAGCTGTAAAAACAACTTTGTCGATGACGGGCACCAATTGCCCTTTTTTGACTTCACCAAGTTCACCACCACGTTTTGCCGAATTACAGGTAGAGTATTGCTTGGCAAGTTTGGCAAAGTCAGCGCCACTTT
This sequence comes from Acinetobacter sp. LMB-5, assembly GCF_001541635.1. Lineage (NCBI taxonomy): Bacteria > Pseudomonadati > Pseudomonadota > Gammaproteobacteria > Moraxellales > Moraxellaceae > Acinetobacter > Acinetobacter sp. LMB-5. The sequence goes on from NZ_LRDR01000008.1 coordinate 109,659, forward strand.
GTAACTTCTTTTTTAGCTGCTCAGCTAAGTCTTTATCTTTGACTAAAATATGTCGGACAATTGCTGTTTGCATGTTGTCTTCCTCCAAAAAATTAAGGCTTTCTCAGCTTTTTAAGCGGTTGGCACTGTGGGCAAAATACGCTGGCACGCTGACCAAGTTTTAAGTTTTCTAATGTGGTTTCACAGTTAACGCACATTTCTCCAGCACGACCATAAGCAAGTAGTGTTTGCTGGAAATAACCATTTTCACCCATGGCATTGCTGTAGTCTCGTAATGTCGAGCCACCCAAATCAATCGCCGACTTTAAAATGCGCTTAATCTCGACAACAAGTTTTTCAATTTGTTGCATGGTTAAATCACAAGCGGGCTGTGCTGGATGAATGCCAACATTAAACAAGCTTTCAGTTGCATAAATATTGCCTACACCGACGACTACATGATTATCCATGAGTGCAATTTTTATGCCGACAGATTTATTCTTGAGTTTTGAAGCTAAATATTCTGCATGAAAGTCGGTACTTAGAGGTTCAGGCCCCAAAGTATCTATGAGTTTGCCTTGAGTCTCGTGGTTAAGCCAAAGAATGCAGCCAAAACGGCGAGGGTCATGGTAACGTAATTGCTGATCTTCAAATTGAATAATCAGATGATCATGCTTTCTCAGTTCATCATTTGGCTCGGTCAGACGAAAGCTTCCTGACATACCTAAATGCCAAAGCATTTGATCTTGTTCAAACTCTGCCAAAATATATTTTGAACGTCGATTTAACCCGATGAGACGTTGTCCGACAAGTTTCTGAACATCAGCTGGTATAGGCCAGCGTAAGCTAGGATTACGTACTTCAACACTAAGAACTTTTTGATTCAATAAGGGAAATAAACTGGTTTTGGTGGTTTCGACTTCGGGTAACTCAGGCATGCCAACTCGCAGAATTAACAGATATACTGGATTAATCAAGTATAACGTGTGGTATGTAATATTTCAGAGATTACTATGTCAGATATTTTACCATTAAGCTGGTTTCAACGTGAAACCTCAGAAGTGGCTTATGATTTAATCGGTTGCGTATTGTGTAAACGACAACCTGACGGCCAAGTGATCCGCTGTACAATTAGTGAAACTGAAGCTTATTTGGGTGTTCGTGATAAAGCCTGCCATAGTTACAATGATAAACGTACAGCTCGAACAGAGGTAATGTATGGCCATGGTGGTACGATTTACGTCTACTTAATTTATGGCATGTATGAAATGCTTAATATTATTACTCAAACAGAGGGTGTACCTGAAGGAGTGATGATTCGTTCTGCGTTTTTAAATAATGCTTCAACCAAAAAAGACTATAAGCTTTTAGCTGGGCCCGGCAAATTGACACGCTATTTAGGTATTGATCGATCTTTAAAAGGACAAACCTTGGGAGAAGGATCTGGACTATGGGTTGAAGCGGCATCAACGCAACCAGAAGTAGTGCTAACGCCACGTATTGGAATTGATTATGCCGAAGAAGCAAAACATTGGCCTGAACGATATTGCTGGAAAGACCATCCATCTTTGAGTCGATAATTCTAATCTGGAAATCAATTTTTAGATATTGATGAAGAGTGTTCTAGATTTACAACAATGCAGATCGAATTCTATATCCAGACAAGACACCGCTTTTTGTTATGATAACTACAATATAAATAAAGGAAATAAGCATGTCCTTATTACGCTTAGACCGACTTCATTACTGTATTTTGATGAGTATGGGCTGTATTTCTAGCCCCATTGTTTGGGCAGATGACTCAGTTCAAGACATTGTTGTATTGCCAACCTTACATGTGGAAGCAACGCGTACCGATACAACCTATTTGCAAACACCAGCTTCGGTTTTTCGAATAGATGCACCTCAAGTTGATACTTCTTCACAAGTAAATTTAACCGAAGTTGTGAAGGGGATACCGAGTTTACAAATTCGTAATCGTGAAAATTATGCACAAGATTTACAGCTATCTATGCGAGGTTTTGGTGCACGCTCTACTTTTGGTGTTCGAGGCATTCGGCTTTATGTAGATGGTATTCCCGCAACAATGCCAGATGGGCAGGGCCAAACGTCTAATATCGATTTAAGTAGTTTGGATCATGTTGAAGTTCTAACGGGACCTTTTTCATCGCTATATGGAAACTCATCTGGCGGGACAATTTTAACTTCTACTAAAGAAGGACAAGGAAAAGATTCAATTGAGCTGAGCTATTCGGGAGGCAGCCACGATAAAAGCCGAGCTGGACTCGTGCTACAAGGTGGAGCAAAGGGTGCGAATGAACCGAGTTATGTTATTAGTTCATCATACTTCGATACTGATGGTTACCGAGAACATAGCGGTGCAGAAAAAGTATTAAATAATGCAAAACTCAGTTGGAGTCTTGATGATGGTAGCAAAATCAACTGGATAACCAACTATGTAAAAATTCATGCAGACGATCCAGGCGGTTTAACCCGTGCTGATTGGGAAAATAATCCAAAACAGGTTGTCCAAAATGTTTTAGATTACAATGCCCGAAAAGAAATCGATCAAATTCAAACAGGATTGACGTGGTCAAAACCAATTAATGACCAACATGAACTTTATGCAATGACCTATATGGGGCAACGTCAGGTAACACAATACCAATCGATTCCTGATACTGTACAGAAGAATCCAAATACACCGTACCAAGCTGGTGGCGTAATTGATTTTAAGCGTAATTATTATGGCGCTGATTTCCGTTGGACGGGCAAAGAGTTACTCCCAAATACTACTCTAAGCGTTGGTGTTGCACTTGATGCAATGAAAGAAGATCGACAAGGTTATCAAAACTTTAATGATACTGGTGATAAAGGTGTAAAAGGGGCTCTACGCCGTGATGAAGATAATACTTTGTGGAATATCGACCCATATTTACAAGCGTCATGGCAGTTCTTGCCTACATGGCGTTTAGATACGGGTGTACGTTATAGCAATGTCCATTACAAATCGAAAGATTATTATATTGTTGGTTTGAATGGAGATAATAGCGGTAAGACATCTTATGAAGAGGTGTTACCTTCAGTTGCTTTAAGTTGGCAAATCACTCCAGATGTTTTGGTTTATGCAAGCTACGCAAAAGGTTTTGAAACGCCAACATTTACTGAAATGGCCTACCCTGCACAAGGTGGTGCAAGTACTTTAGATTTAAAACCATCGACAAGTGATACTTATGAAACTGGTTTAAAGTCACAAAATCAATTAGGTGATTTTACGTTGGCAGTTTTCCAAACAAAAACTAAGAATGATATTGTTTCAGCGGAAAGCTTTGCTGGCCGATCAACCTTCCGCAATGCAGATAAAACCTTACGTGAAGGCGTAGAGTTTGCCTGGAATAAAAAGTTGTGGCGAGATTTAACAGCGATTGCAAGCTATACATATTTAGATGCAACCTTTGATTCTACTGTACCCGCAGCTGGGAAAATTTCTGAGATCCCAGAAGGAAATGCCATTCCAGGAATTGCTAAAAACCAGGCTTATGCCTCTTTAGCTTGGCAGCCATCGCACGGTCTATATGGCGGTGTAGAAGTACAGTATATGGATAAAGTATACGTGAATGATACCAACAGTGACGCAGCGCCAAGCTACAGTGTAACCTCAGCTAATGTGGGCTACGCATGGGTAATGGGCGACTGGAAAGTGAATAGCTTTGCCCGTGTAGATAACCTATTTGATAAAAACTATGCAGGTTCAGTGATTGTAAATGATTCAACTCAACCAGTTGGACGTTACTTTGAACCAGCGGATGGACGTAACTGGAGTGCAGGTTTACGTGTAATTAAGCAATTTTAGGAATTAAAAATGGCAAAATTATTTGAAACGGTTAACTTTGGTTCACTACAACTGGTCAATAGAATTGTAATTGCTCCAATGTGCCAATATTCGGCAACAGATGATGGTGAAATTACCTATTGGCATGAACAGCAATGGGCAAATTATGCATTATCTGGCGCTGGGCTTTGTATTGTAGAGGCGACTGCTGTACAACCTGAAGGTCGGATTAGCTATGCTGACCTTGGGCTTTGGAATGATCAACAACGTGACAAAATTAAAACGTTGTTAGCTAAGGTTCATACACTTTCACCGATGCCATTTGGAATTCAGTTAGCACATGCAGGCCGTAAAGCATCTACTGAAAAGCCATGGTTAGGCAAAGGACAAATTGCAAAAGATCAGCCTCATGGTTGGCAAACGGTTGCACCAAGTGAAAGTACTTTTTCTGTTCATGATGCGGCACCCCATGCTTTGACCATTGCTGAGATTAAACAAGTTCAACAAGACTTTGCAGCGGCTGCAAAACGTGCTGTAGAAGCTGGGTTTGAGTTGATTGAAGTTCATGCTGCACATGGTTATTTACTTCATCAATTCTTATCGCCAATTGCCAATCAGCGTACTGATGAATATGGCGGTTCTTTAGAAAACCGTATGCGTATGACTCTTGAGATTCTTCAAGCAATTAAACTCGCTGTACCAAAGGGTTATCCTGTTGGCGTTAGACTCTCTGCGACTGATTGGTTAGAGAGCATAGAGCATTGGGATGTTGAATCTACAGTGGGGTTATCAAAAGCTTTAGAGCAATTGGGTGCAGCCTATGTGCATGTGTCTAGTGGTGGTTTGCACGAGCATCAATCTATTACGATTGGGGCAGGTTACCAAGTTCCATTTGCTGAACAAGTTAAAAAGCATGTGTCTATTCCAGTTATTGCTGTAGGGTTAATTACTGAGCCAGAACATGCTGAACAAATTTTGGAAAACCAGCAAGCTGATGCTATTGGTCTTGCTCGTGCAATGTTATATGACCCAAGATGGCCTTGGCATGCAGCAGCGGCTTTAGGGGCAGAAGTTAAAATTGCCCCTCAGTATTTACGTTGCCAACCTCATGGCTTAAAACAGCTTTTTAACTCTTTTTAATTGTATTGGGCAAAGTCATCTTTGCCCATTTTTCTTTCGCTAAGTGAGGACGGTCAGTGGTTTTTCAGGTTATTTTACCTATCTTGATATTGCTATTGATGGGCTATGTTTGTGTCCTCATCAAATTGGTAACACCTGAACAGATCAGGGCTCTTAGCGCATTCGTAATTAAAATTTCTTTACCAGCTTTTTTAATTCATTCTTTGGCAAATAAAAACTTACAAGACATTTGGCACCCCGCTTATTTTATTGCTTATGGCGGTGGATCTTTAATTTTATTTTTCTTGGCTTTCATTCTCTATCGAAAATATTTTAAAAATAGCTTAACCCATAGCGCTGTCATATCGATGGGGGCATCTATGTCCAATACTGGATTTATGGGAACAGCTATTCTAACCATGTTGATAGGTAATCACGCTGCAATCTATATTTCTTTAACACTCATCATTGAAAATTTATTGATTGTGGCGCTCATGCTGATTTTGGCCGAAGCTGGTTTACATCAACAACAAAATCTTTTACCGCTTTTAAAACAGACATTTTTAAACTTACTCAAGAATCCTGTCATTATCGCGATTTTGGTTGGGATGGGATGCATTCTTTTAGATGTTAACCTTCCTGCGACGCTTGATCAGTCTTTAGAGTTACTTGGGCGTACAGCTTCGCCTTTGGCCTTGTTTGCAATTGGCGGGAGTTTGGTGGGTATTGGAATAACAACGGTAAATATAGAAAGTGTTTTGTTGGCGACCTTTAAAGTTGTGCTAATGCCATCTGTTATTTTTGCACTTTTTTTAATAACTCCAAATGTAAGCCGTGAAATGCTTTACGCAGGAACATTAATCGCTGCTTTACCAATGCCGATTGCTTTCGGAATTTTTGGACAGGCTTATGGCTTAAATGAAAAAGCCTTAACCCCGCTTATGATTAGTACAATTGTTGGTTTTATTGGGGTGAGCTGGCTGATTGCTTTGTGGTGGTAAAAGAAAAGCCCCATAAGGGGCTCATCATCCATTATTTTTTCGGTGCTGGTTGTGCGGGAGCATTTGCAGCCTGTTTACTCTTTTCTGCAATAATCTTATCAACCGAAGCTAACGATTCTTTAGCATTTGGAACATTTTGATTGGCAAGTTCAGTAAAGATCTTTTTAGCCTGCGGTAGATTTTGCGGAATGATATTGCCATTCGCCATCATGGTTGCTAAAGCCATCGATGCAGGCGCATAGCCTTTTTGTGCAATTGACTGTAAAGCTTCGATACCTTGGCGTTTCATTAAAGGATTTTTATTTTCAACGCCTTGGCTAATGTCATAGAGTGCTTTGACCTGAATAGCAGGGTAGTTTCCTTTTCGAATTAAAGGCGCCAATTTTTGAAGGGCAATTTGATGTGACTGCGGTTTTTTCTGAGCAAATAAAATCGTCGCGATTTTCACAGTTGCATCATCAGAACCTTGAGCCGATGCCTTTTGAATATATTGACTGAATTTGTTGCTGTCTTTGGCAACCCCTAATTCACCAGTCTCATAAATTTGTGCAAGCGTGTAACTCGCTTGGGCGTAACCTTTATTTGAAGCATCTTCATAATATTTGAGGGCTTTAGAAGAGTCTTTTGCTGTACCTTGGCCCATTTGAGTCATATAGCCTAAGTTATAGATGGCTTGGGCATTCCCTGTTTGGGCTAGGCGTTGCATTTCTTGAAATGCGGCAGAGTAATTTTTTGCTGCGTAGAGTTGTTCAGCTTGTTTGAAAACATCGGTTTTAGCAGCAGTCGCCGTGTTATCAGCTGCAAAAATTGATGCACTTGAAAGGGTGATTAGGCTTGCGATTAGTAATTTCTTCATTTCTTTTTAACCTTTTACTTCGTAGCTACATCATTCCATTGATGCATTAAATAGTTTCAATTTCTCATCATAAATATTGATTGCTGAAAGTAAACAGCCGATTTGTATATAAAGCGCTGCACTTTGGGCAAATTGTGGAGAAAAAAAGACCCACTCACATTCATATAACGGAGTGGGTAATATTATTATTTTGCTGACTGAAGTAATGCTTCAATTTGTTTGGCATCACTTGGTACACCAGAGAGTCTTTGGCCATCTTGCAAGAACAGGGTAGGTGTTCCATCTATATTTAATTTTTGACCTAAAGCAATATTTTTCTGAATTGGGCTTGAGCAACTTTTGCTATTAGTCGGCAATTTGCGATTAAGCATATAGTTTGTCCAAGCTTCTGCCGGATTTTTTGAACACCAGATTTGATTTGAAACTTTTTCAGCATTTGGATGCAAACTAGTAAGAGGATAAAGGAACACATATACGGTTACGTTATCAACCCCAACCATATTTTGTTCTAGGCGCTGGCAATATGGGCAATCTGGGTCACTAAAGACATAGAGCGTACGTTCGCCTTTACCTTTTACATATTTAATCGCCTGATTTAATGGCAAACTTTTAACGTCAATCTTACCCAATTCGGCAATACGTTCTTCAGTCATATTTTTTTGTTGTTTAATGTCGACTAAATTACCAACAAAAAAGTACTTCGCATCTTGATTAGTATAAACAATGCGGCCGCTTGTATAGACTTCATAAATGCCTTGTACAGGCGATTGATAAACACCTTTTACAGGCAAATCCGGATAATTCGTCTTAAGATTTTGTTCAAGTGTTTTAACATCAGCATGAGCAGAACCGAAAATAGCCAGACTCAACATGAGTGTAGCAAGTTTAGTTTTCATCTTTTTTCTCTTTAATTTCAATAGGGCTAATGATGGCATATAAAGCTTAAAAAATTGATGTTCTAATCCAATGAAATCATTAGTGTTTTGTATCTATAAAAAAGCCCACTAACTTAGCAGTGGGCAGTTTGGACTAATAAAAATTATTATTGTGGTCTTGCAACATCACCACTTAAAGCTTCAGGTAACTCAAGAACTTGAAGTCCTAACTCTTGTAGAGCAGCAGGTTTCGCAACAACTAAAGCAAGATAGCCTTCATCATTTGCAATACTATTGACGACTTCAACATCATTATTTAATTGAGTTGCTGAAGCAGGTGCTTCACCTGTACCCTGAACCAGATGTAACCAGTGTTTTGGTTTTGCTTTAAACCAAAGACGCGCCACAATTTCCTGACCTAGGTAACAACCTTTGTCGTAATTGACACCTTCACGTTGATGTAAACGTAATTCCTGTGGTTGGAATTCATGTTCAGTAGCCTGTGTAATCCAAGCTTGACCAGTCATAATGGCTTGTTTTTGCCATTCTGAAATATCAGTTTCAGCAGTAGTGAATTCAGTTTGATGATCCTCAACTTTTGGGAACACAGTGCCTTGTTCACTTAAGGTCATTTTTGAAAAGGCACCATACTTTTTAATATGCTTGGCGAACTCTTCAGCTTGATCTTGAGTAACTACAATTTCAAAACTTTCAGGATTAATCTTCTTTAGCCACAGCCCAAAGTGAATACGACCTTTAAGATCACAAATGGCTGTATAGCGAGTTGTATTTTCAGCTAAACGTTCAGTATCTACAGTAACTTGGCCTTGTAAAAACTTTTGTGCATCTACACCGTTTAAAGCATATGAGGAGAAAGCGAGCAGACTCATGGTTAATCTCAAATTCAATATGTTTCTTTATGATTGCTGACTATTTTGCTCCATTTTTACTAAAAAATCAGCCATAGTTTTCGTAATTTGAGTTTGTCCTGAAGTTGGCTTTTTTGTTTAAAAAAACACCAAAAATATACGTTCGGATAAATCGGAAGGTTTAAGCTAATAGCCATAATTTCGATAATTTAAAAGAAATTAAAATAAGGAGAATATGATGGCAACAGGTACAGTGAAATTTCATCGCGTGTTTAAGGCACCAGCCGAGCGAGTCTATCGTGCATTTTTAGATCCAGATGCTTTAGTCAAGTGGTTACCGCCCCACGGTTTTACTGCGAAAGTTCATAGTTTTGATGCAAATGTTGGTGGCTCATACAAAATGAGTTTTACCAATTTTTCAACAGGTTCAACACATGCTTTTGGCGGAACATATGTGGAATTAGTTCCAAATGAACTAATTCGCTACAACGATCAATTCGATGACCCAAATTTACCTGGGACTATGCAGGTTACTATTACATTAAAAAGCGTATTGGTAGGTACAGAAGTGCATATTACGCAAGAAGGAATACCGGAAGTTATTCCTGTGGAAGCCTGCTACTTAGGTTGGCAAGAGTCCCTATCTTTGCTTACTTTATTGATTGAAGCTGAAATTCCCGATCAATAAAAAGTTATTTTTAGAGTCACATAGAAAAGTGAGTAGATTTATTTCTGCTCACTTTTTCTTTTTGAGCTTTATTCTAAATGAATAAAATATAGAATAATTTTATAACTCCAAAATATAAACAATATGCAGAGAAAAACGATGGATATACATATTAAAAGAATTTATGAAACTGCTGAGCCCAGTGATGGAAAGCGAATTTTGGTTGACCGTTTATGGAGTAGGGGAATTAGTAAGGAGAATGCCCACTTAGATTTGTGGCTAAAAGAAATAGCACCATCGACCGAGCTTAGAAAATGGTTTCATGCTGCAACACCAGATCATTGGCACGAGTTTAAACAGCGCTATTTAAAAGAGCTTGAGACCAATTCCGCAGTTCAAGAGCTACAACAAATCGCATTGAAGAATACGATCACACTTTTATATTCAGCCAAAGATGTTGAAAACAATCACGCAATTATTTTGAAGGAATATTTATTAAGTAAAAACTTAAAATAATATATAAATTTTTTTTTGGTAAAAGTCTATTATTTAAAACTTTAAAAAATGAGTCATTTCTCGCATAATATACTTTTTGAGATTTTTTTCATGTCTTTGCCAAACTGCCCAAAATGCCAATCAGAATATACTTACCAAGATGGCGACCTATTGATTTGTCCTGAATGTTCACATGAGTGGAAAGAAGGAGAAGCATCAGCAACTGAAGAACAAGAAATTATTAAAGATGCAAATGGAAATGTCTTGGCAGATGGTGATAGCGTCACTGTAATCAAAGACTTAAAAATTAAAGGTTCTTCTTCAGTCGTTAAAGTAGGTACGAAGGTAAAAACGATTCGTCTAGTGCCAGATGCAAGTGATGGTCACAATATTGATTGTAAAATTGATGGTATTGGTCAGATGAAATTAAAATCTGAATTTGTAAAAAAAGCTTAAACTGTTAATTATTATTACATTTCAGCAGAGATATACGTTTATATCTCTGCTTTTTAAATTTCTAACATCATTATAATTTTATTACGAAAAAGTATAAAAAATGGACTATTCAAGGAATGTTCGCGCCTTTATATTGTCATTAATAAAAAATAACTTTCGTCCAGAATAATAACGAAAGTCATACCCACACCAACAAAAAAATGAGGTTTTTATGGCAGGATGGTACGAAATTTCACAAGCGAGTGATGGACAATACCGTTTTATCTTGAAGGCAGGAAATGGTGAACCTATTTTAAATAGTGAGCTATATAAGGCAAAAGCCTCTGCTGTAAATGGTATTGAGTCAATTCAGAAAAACAGTGGTGATGACGCCCGATATGAGCGTTTAACTGCAAAGAATGGGAAACCTTATTTCAATTTGAAAGCTGCAAATCATCAGATTATTGGTACGAGTCAGTTTTATGCGAGTGAAGCTTCACGAGATAAAGGAATTGAGTCGGTTAAAAACAATGGTTCATCAACGACTGTTAAGGACTTAACGGTTCAGGCATAAAAATTGAGTTAAAAAAAGCAGCTTCGAAAAGCTGCTTTTTTATTTAGGTATTTATTAACGCGCTAACTTAACTAAAAGTTCTTCTTTAGTTAAATTGCTCGCTTCAGCATCGCGGCGGCCTTTATATTCAAAAGTACCCGCATCAAGACCTTTTTCACCAATCACAATACGGTGCGGAATACCCATTAATTCAAGGTCAGAGAATTTAACGCCTGGGCGTTCGTTACGATCATCAAGTAATACATCAAAACCTTGAGCTTGAAGTTCTGCATACAGAGACTCTGCTGCTTCAAGAGTACGTGGTGATTTGTGCGCATTCATTGGAACAATTGCAATTTCAAATGGTGCAATAGCTTGAGGCCAGATAATACCTTTGTCATCATAGTTTTGTTCAATTGCAGCTGCAACAACACGTGTTACACCAATACCGTAGCATCCCATAGTTACTGTAAATGGTTTGCCATCTTCACCTAAAACTTTACAGCCTAAAGCTTCAGAGTATTTAGTACCAAGCTGGAAAATATGACCTACTTCAATACCACGTTTAATTTGTAGTGTACCTTTGCCATCTGGAGATGGATCGCCTTCAACCACATTACGTAAGTCAAAAACTTCGCTAATTTGCGCATCACGTTCCCAGTTTACGCCAACCGCATGTTTGTCCGCTTCATTTGCACCCGCAACGAAGTCAGAAAGAACCGATGCAGCACGGTCAACAATTACGGTTAAGCCTTTTTCGACTAAACCTTGTGGACCAGTAAAGCCAGCAGTTAAACCAAATGCTTGAAGTTGTTCTTCAGTTGCAAAAGTAAGAGGCGCAGCAACTAACGGATGCTTCTCAGCTTTAATCTCATTAAGTTCGTGGTCACCACGTACAAATAGAGCAACGACAGGAACATTACCTTTTTCATCAGCAATGCCTTGAACCAATAATGCTTTAACAGATTGCTTTGGATCAGCATTTAAGAATTGGCAAACATCATCAATCGTTTTTTGGTTTGGTGTTTCAACCAATTTAAATTCTTGTGTCGGTGCTGCGCGTTCACCCACCAAAACAGCCTCAGCCATTTCAACGTTTGCTGCATAATCAGATTCAGTTGAAAATGCGATGTCATCTTCACCACTAGCAGCCAATACGTGGAATTCGTGCGAAGCTGAACCACCAATAGAACCTGTATCTGCTTGTACTGGGCGGAAATCTAAACCTAAACGAGTGAAAATACGACTATAAGTGTCGTACATCACATCATAAGTTTCTTGTAATGACTCTTGAGTTGCATGGAAAGAATAAGCATCTTTCATGATGAACTCACGTGAACGCATTACACCAAAACGTGGTCGAATTTCATCACGGAATTTGGTTTGAATTTGATAGAAGTTTACAGGGAGCTGCTTATAACTTTTTAATTCGTTACGCGCCATATCTGTAATAACTTCTTCATGCGTTGGCCCAAGTACGAATGGGTTCGTATGACGATCTTTAAAACGTAATAACTCAGGGCCATATTGTTCATATCGACCTGATTCTTCCCAAAGACTTGCAGGTTGAGTCACGGGCATGAATACTTCCATCGCGCCTGAACGGTTCATTTCTTCACGAACAATCGCATCTACTTTTTTAAGCACACGTGTTCCCATCGGCAGCCATGTATATAAACCAGATGCCAATTTACGAATCATCCCCGCACGTAACATGAGCTGGTGTGAAATCACTTCAGCATCATTTGGGGTTTCTCTCAACGTTGCAAATAAAAAGCGGCTTGCGCGCATGGAAAAAGTCCTAAAAGTTAAGCGTTATAAAAACGCAGATTATACGATAATCGCTGCATTATGACATGAATCGTCGTGTTTGACGCAGCATAAAGTTTTTCAAGTCATCCAGATAAGTGAAAATGACGGGTACAACCACAAGAGTCAACAGAGTAGAGGTTATCACACCACCAATAACCGCATGAGCCATTGGCGCGCTTTGCTCACCGCCTTCGCCGAGACCTAAAGCTAAGGGAACCATCCCCATCACCATAGCACTTGTGGTCATCAAAATTGGACGTAAACGGGTCTTACCAGCTTGTAAAATAGCGTCATAACGGCTCACACCCTGATCCATCGCTTTCTTAATAAAATCGATCAGCAAAATCGCATTTTTAGTGACAAGCCCCATCAGCATAATAATACCAATAATCGAAAACAGATTTAGCGTGCTTTGGAACAGGAATAAGGCAAGAAAAACACCAATCAATGATAAAGGTAAAGAGGCCATAATTGCTGCGGGATGAATAAAGCTATTGAACTGAGAACCTAACACGATATAAATAAATACAATCGATAGGGTAATGGCTGTTAATGCGTATCCCGCAGATTCAGCCATATCGGCGTTTGCTCCTTGAGTATCGAATGTATAGCCCGCCGGTAGCTTAAACGCCTTTTGCATTTTGTCGATGTCTTGACCAATATCTCCGCTCGGGCGACCTGAGGTATTTGCCTCAATAAGAACCTCACGTTCAAGATCACGTCTGTTAATTTGCGAAGCCCCAAGCTTTTCTTCGGTCGTTGCGATGGCACTCAATGGAACTAATATATTTTGTCCAGCTGCATTAGTTTTATTAGAGTTGATATATAAATTTTGAACATCTTGCGGAAGCATACGTTTATTTTCATTTAAACGTAAATTTACATCATAAGTTTCGCCGTCGCGGTCTTCCCAAGTGGTGACATTATCGCCCGCAATTAATGGTCGAATGGCATTCGCAATTTGGGAAACAGATAAGCCCAAATCACTTGCTAGCACGTGATTAATATGAACACCTAAAGTTGGTTTAGGTTCTTTCAATGAGCTTTCTAAATCAACTACGCCTTTAATTTTTTCCATTTCAGCGATAAAGCGATCTGAAATTTTTTGTAGTTCATTTAGGTCAGATCCTTTAATAGAAATCATGATTGGCTTTTGTCCGCCAGAGACAGAGTCTTGTGCTGCGGCAACAGAGGTCACTCGAATACCCGCTACAGTTTGCAAACGGTCACGGAACTCATTGTTGAGAGTATTCAGATCTGAGCTACGTTCTTGTTTCGGTTTTAAGGTCACCCCTAAACCTGCATGATTTTTACCAGAGTCTACTTCACTGTTAACCACGCCATAAGTAGAAACCACATCAGGGAATTGTCTAATAATTTGATCGACCTGATGTAATTTGGCTTGGGTATATTCTAAAGAAGAATCTACAGGAGTCTCGAACTGGATACGGACTTCACCTTTATCTGGTGTAGGTACAAATTCGGTTCCAATCAGTTTCGATAGCCCTAATGCAGCAAATAATGAAGCGATTGCAACAATGACGGTAATAAAACGAAAGCGTAGAGCAAGCTTTAATAGCTTTTCATAAACATGAGTAAGCCGATCTAGCAAATTAGAAATATGGTTAAAAAAACGTTGTAGCCAATTATCTTTTTTCTTTACAGGATCTTTCCAATGAGCTGAAAGCATTGGATCGAGCGTAAAGCTAATAAACATTGAAATTAAAACAGCCGTACTGACAGTTACACCAAATTGATAAAAGAAGCGTCCAATCAGACCACCCATAAAGGCTACGGGTAGAAAGACTGCCACAATAGTAAGCGTGGTTGCGAGTACAGCTAAACCAATTTCTTTTGTCCCTTCAAGAGCAGCGGTCACATGGTCTTTGCCCAGTTCAGTATGTCGGACGATATTTTCGCGAACTACAATTGCATCATCAATGAGTAAACCAATACTGAGTGATAAAGCTAACAGCGTCATCATATTAATGCTAAACCCGAAAGCCCAAATAAAAGTTAAGGTTCCGAGCAAGGTAATCGGTAAGGTTAGACCAGTAATAACTGTAGAGCGGAAAGAGCCTAAAAAGAGTAAAACAATGAGAACTGCTAAAGCAGCACCTTCAATAATTGTTCGAACAACATCTTTGATTGAAGCGCGAATACCTTTAGAGCTATCAGCTACGACTTTGTAATCTAAGCCCGCAGGCATTTGATCTTTTAATTTCTCTAACGTTAGATAAGTCTGATCGACGACTTTAATTACATTGGCATCGGAACTTTTTAAGATATCTACTGAGACCGCAGTTCTTCCATTATAAAAGGCACTCGATTGTAGTTCGGCTTGTGTGTCCTCAACAGTTGCTACTTGCTTTAAAAAAATGGGTGAACCATTTTTATTGGCAATGACCAAATCACCAAATGCAAGGGGATGAATAACTTTTGATTGAATCTGTACAACCAGTTCAGAATTTTTTTGCTGTAAGGTCCCTGCAGGCACTTCAATATTTTCATTTTTTAGCGTGTTAATGACCTGATCAATACCAATGCCGTAGCTTTGCAATTGTGCAGGAATAACCTTTATTCGTATTTGCCGTTTAGCGTCGCCCAATAAATTCACATTACCGACACCCGAAACCGTTTTAAGCTGAGGTACGATTTTTTTATCTACATACGAACTTAATTGCGCCAAACTCATGCTGTTTGATTCAAATACGACTGACATGATTGGGCTAGAAGAGGGGTCATAGCGTTGCACAATCGGTGTATCAATTTCATCACGGAACTGCGCTGTGACGGGTGCAATTTTGTCACGAACATCTTGTGCTGCAATCGCCGAAGAAGTATCAAGATTAAACTCGGCAATCACCATTGAAAGGCCTTCACTTGAGCGTGAAGTAATTTGTTTAATTCCTGAAATTGTATTGATTTGATCTTCAAGTTTTTTTGTTATATCTGACTCAACCGCTTCTGGTGACGCACCCGCATATTGTGTGGTGACTACTACGAATGGGAAATCTATATTTGGAAACTCTTCGACAGTCATACGTTTCCAAGAGGCCAACCCGAGTACCATTAAGCTGAGCATCATCATAATGGTAAAAACGGGGTATTTCACACTGATTCGAGTAAACCACATACGCTATTTGCTACCTTATTTATTTTTGTCGGTTGTAACCGTCACTTTTTTATTAATGTCGGAATCTTCAAATTGAATACGGCTGACCAGATCTGTGCTTTGTAAACCTTCGACTAAAGCAATATTATCGTTATAACGCTGTTCAACCACCCGAATTTTAACTTTTTGAATGGTGTGATTGCGTATTACCCATACAAACGGGTCATGTTGTATATTTTGAATGCTGTCTAAAGGAATAGTTTGGCCTTGATGAGTGTCATTGCGCAAAATGTTTCCATTAATGAAAGCTCCAATACTTAACGAGTCAATTTTTTCTTTAGGAGCAGCAAAGAACTCAATTTGTCGACTATCTTGATCTGCAACAGGTGAAATACGAGTTAGCGTTGCATTTAATTGTTTTGAATTGCCCTGAATTTGATATTGAATGTTACTACCGACCTTAAGTGCAGCTTGCTGTTCAATTGGCAACTTGGCCTGTATTTCAAGTTGATCTGGATTTACGATTTCAAATAGTGTTTGTCCAACTGAAACAGTTTGACCGGGTTCAACTTGGCGTTTAGTAATCACACCTGAAATTGGACTAGTAATAATTCCGTCTTGATCCGCTTTTTTAGCAATATCAACATTGGCCTGTTGTGCTTTTACACTTTCAAGCTGGCCTTTATAGTCAACCTGACTTTGTTCAAACTCGACACGAGCAATAAAACCTTGATTAAATAATCTTTGTTTTCTGTTCATCAAATTACGAGCAAGTTCAGCTTGTGACTGAGCTGATGCAAGGTTAGCTCGTGCTTGTGCTAATCGTGCAACATTGTCCTGATTATTCAATCTCACCAGAACTTGGCCTTTTTGTACCTGTTGACCCACATTTGCAGTGACATTCGTCGCTGTTGCACTCACTTGTGCCTGAATGGAACTTTGCTGAACCGCTCGAATAGTTCCTGTAAATGCAGTTTGAGAGTCAAGAGCTCCTTCTTTAACAGCAATAAGGTCTTGAGGAATAAGCTCAATTTTTATAGGAGCTGAGGCTGAGGTTTGAGTTGTTTCTTGCTGATTACATGCAGCTAAAATTAAACATAAACTAATAATACTCAGTTTAAAAAAAGTAGAAGGGGTGAGATGCATTGTGTGCATACAGCATCATCCTATAATTCAAATTTTATTTTGCCCCTATTCTTGATAAACCTTTGCAGTTATTCAAGCTTTTTTAAACGATCGATAATATTTTCATACTCATTGTTGGTTCGGTTATAGGTCTTGGAAAGCGTTTCAAGTGTTTGTTTAACCCGATTAATATTATTTAGATTGTTTTCAATCAACGCCTTATGACGCTCAGGAATCGGTTCTCCTTTTCTGAAATACTCCATTTCCTGACGCTTAAATAAAATTTTGTCTTGTTGTAATTGATTAAGTTGTTCCTGTTGATAATTAATTTGCTTTTTTATAGACACTAATGCCTGATCTCTTTTAATCGAAGCTGTCTTACTATTGCTATAAGCTTTTTTTAATTTGATATCTTGTTCTTTATGTCGCGCCAATAATGCCCGTTGACTTGATTGATTTAAATCAGCTTCAGCATTATAAGAGTGGTTTCTTTTTATCACTTGCATATTACGATCTAGAGCTTCATAACCATAACGAATATGAGCGGGTGTGACCGATGTACTAATATTGGCAATACCATGTTGATCATAATAACGATACCAAACCGCTTTAGGTGTATCGGCAATAGCAACACTAAAGGGTAAGAAAAAGAGTGATCCGAAGGAAATAATGCCTATAGATACAGACAAACAGTTCCTGTAAAAGGCATATTTCATCCTGTCATTCATTGAAAATCCCCAAAAAAGATAGCTAAGTCGCTTATTTTTAAATATTTAATCTTCATTATATTAATTATTATTTAGCTGAATAAAAATATAGTCATTATAAAAAAAATGATAATTTTAATTAAAGTGTGATGAGGTTAAAAGTTATTGTTTATAAATGAGAAAGTAGACAAAAATGCCTCATTGAAAATAGAAGGTGAGATATGTTAAAAATGCGTATAAATGTGTAAAAACAAATTTAAGTTAAATTGCATTTATATTTTATTTTTATGGGGATGGAAGATTAAATGGAAGATGCATTCCAAAATCTGAAAGTAATGGTGATTGATGACTCAAAAACCATTCGCCGTACAGCAGAAACCTTATTACAGCGTGAAGGCTGTGAAGTCATTACTGCTGTGGATGGATTTGAAGCTTTGTCCAAAATTGCAGAAGCAAATCCAGATATTGTTTTTGTCGATATCATGATGCCTCGTTTAGACGGTTATCAAACCTGTGCGCTGATTAAGAACTCTCAAAATTATCAGAACATTCCCGTTATTATGCTCTCTAGTAAAGATGGTCTGTTTGATCAGGCAAAAGGGCGTGTGGTAGGTTCAGATGAATACTTGACGAAACCTTTTAGCAAAGATGAATTGCTAAATGCGATTCGTAATCATGTAAGTTCATAATTAAGTAATTTAAGGGCAAAGAAATGGCACGTATTCTTATTGTAGATGATTCACCAACAGAAACTTTTCGTTTTAAAGAAATTTTAACCAAGCATGGTTATGACGTACTTGAAGCATCTAATGGTGCAGATGGTGTAACTTTGGCAAAAGCAGAGCAACCAGATCTTGTATTGATGGATGTAGTCATGCCAGGTGTAAATGGTTTTCAGGCAACACGCCAGATTACTCGTGATGAAGACACTAAACATATTCCGGTTGTTATTGTGAGTACTAAAGATCAAGCAACTGACAGAGTATGGGGCAAGCGTCAAGGTGCACTTGACTACTTGATTAAGCCAATCGAAGAAAAGCAATTGATCGATGTAATTAAACAATATCTAAATTAACTCATCCAACCATAAAAGCATAAATGGCGGGGTACGCCCGTCTTATAGGATCGAGTATGGCCGCGAACGGATTTATCGAGTTACTTCGTTTGTCTAAACGAGGTAACAAGAATTACGCTTCAGTCCAAAATGAAGCAGAACGGTGGTCAGGAATTGCTTTTGAAATGAGAGGGCAATACTTCGTCGCACCACTTGGGGAAATCTCAGAAGTTATCTATCCACCAAAATATACATCTGTTCCAAATACCCAAAGTTGGGTAAAGGGATTGGCAAATATCAGGGGAAGATTACTTTCAGTTTCTGATTTGGCGCATTTTATTTCAGGGCAACGAAGTTCATTTTCATCTGCCCAAAAAGTATTATGTATTAGCTATCACGACCAGTATATGGGGTTGGTTGTTGATCAAGTCTTGGGGATTCAACACTTTAATAAAAAAAGCTTTTTTTCTCAAAGTTTAAACTTGGAGGGAAATCTAAAAGAATATTGCCAAGGGTATTTTCACCAGCACAATCAGCACTGGCATGTCTTTTTATTTAGTCGATTATTGCAAAACCCACATTATATGAATGCATCGACAAAATTTATAAACTAATTTTTATGCTGTTAATAAACAGTATATTTTTCTGGGGAGAAGCTGTATGGGCTTTAAACTTAAAAAGAAAAGTGGCAATCGTAGTGTAAACGAAAAATCGAATGTCAACTTTATTGCGAAAATCCAGTCAGAAATTGAGCAATATGCCAGTTTATTTGGGGAAAGTAAAAAGTCCAAGCCTATCCTTTATGTAGCTTCTGTATGTTTAGTATTAGCTTCAACTTCGCTCACTTATTTATTTTATAGTGTACCTCGTCATAACCAATTAACACGTAGTATGGGTGAGTTGCGCTTACTATCACAAACAATTTCTAGACAGGCTACGGAAGCAACGGCTTCTGGATCGCCTGAAGCGATGAAAGAGTTAATTGAATCACGCCAACTTTTTGCCAAAAATATTAAAAATGTCGAAAACATTTATGGCACATCTTCAAAAGAATACAAAAAAGTAGCCAGTCTGTGGAAATCTTTGTCTTATGACGTTGACTTGATCTCATCACAACAGAACGTAATTAACCAGTTATATAATATGAATATCTCTATTAGTGATTCTATTCCTGAGATTCAAGCTGAATATAACTTGATGGTTGATAAGATGGTTCGCGAAAAAGTATCAAGTAATCAGGTTGTGATTGCTAAAAACCAGGTATTTATTGCGGAACGTATTTTACGATCTATTAACTCCGTTTTCGTTAGTACAGAGAACTCTGAGAACTCAGCACATGACTTTAGTATCGATATCGAGACTTTCGGCGTGTACTTAGAAGCGCAGCTAAACGGAAATGCTGAATTAGGCGTAGCTAAAGTTGATTCTCCTGAAATTCGTGAATCCTTGGAAGGTATTAAAAGTGAGTATGATAAAGTTTTAAAATCTGCGGCGACGTCAGTTCTTAAAAATACAAACCAGATTGTAAACGTACGTCAATCATCTAGTGAGATCTTCTCACAGTCTGATACAATGTTAACTGCATTAGGTGATCTTTCAGAGCAAACACAATATGGTTGGAAGGCTTTTGCATTAGTTGCATTACTCACATTATCACTTCTTGGTTTGATTGGTTCTGTCTTAAAGCTTTTATCCCTTCGTAGTAAAGCAGATAAACAACGTGTAGCTACATTACAAGAAGAGTATGATCGTAACCAGAATGCTATTTTACGTTTACTAGATGAAATCGCCGACTTGGCAGACGGTGACTTGCGTTCATATGCAACAGTATCTGAGGACTTTACTGGAGCAATTGCCGACTCGATTAACTTTGCGATTGACCAATTACGAGACCTCGTATCTCGAATTCATGAAACTTCGCAAGAAGTTGCTCGTTATACACATAATACACAGAATATTACTAACCAGTTAGCAGAAGCATCTGAGCACCAGGCACAAGAAATTGCTGGCGCATCAACAGCAATGAACGAAATGGCATTGTCTATTGACCAAGTATCGTCTAATGCATCCGAATCAGCTAGCGTAGCACAACGTTCGGTATATATTGCCTCTAATGGTGCACAAGTCGTAAACCGTTCTATTGAGGGTATGGATACGATTCGTGAACAGATTCAGGAAACCTCAAAACGTATTAAACGTTTGGGTGAGTCTTCACAAGAAATTGGTAACATCGTATCGCTCATTAACGATATTGCAGACCAAACAAACATCCTTGCATTAAATGCAGCAATTCAAGCATCTATGGCCGGTGAAGCAGGCCGTGGTTTCGCCGTGGTTGCCGACGAAGTCCAGCGTCTTGCGGAACGTTCTGCTTCGGCGACTAAACAGATTGAAACGCTTGTTAAAACGATTCAAACGGATACTAACGAAGCTGTTATCTCGATGGAACAAACGACAACTGAGGTTGTACGTGGCGCTAACTTGGCGAAAGATGCGGGTATTGCACTTGATGAAATTCAAAAAGTATCGGGTGACTTGGCAAACTTAATTGCGAGCATTTCTGATGCTGCAAAACTTCAATCAGCATCTGCAAGTCATATTGCTGCAACCATGACAGTCGTACAAGAAATTACTTCACAAACAACAACGGCAACTTTCGATACTGCTCGTTCTGTATCTGAATTAGCGAATATGTCGGAGTCATTACGTGAGTCAGTAACGGACTTTAAATTACCTGACTAAATTGGGGGATGAGAATAGCTATTCTCATAATAGCTATTCTTTTAAAAGTATGAGCAGCGCCAAACAAATATTGGGGAAATAGTTATTTTTTTGGTGCTGACTCTGTAGTTTTCCCCACTCAGGGGGTAAGCAAAAGAAGCCTTTGCTATGAAAGAAATATTAAAAACTTTAACTGAAGCAATGATGCTACCTAAAGATAGCTATTCTGAACAAGATGCTGAGTTTATTGAGATTTTCGTCGAAGAAATTGAAGAAATTTTTGTTGATTTGCAACCATTGCTAAATGAATGGATGTGGTCTAAGAATACTGCTACGCTCACTGAAATTCGCCGCCATTTCCATACCTTAAAAGGTTCGGGAAGAATGATTGGCGCTAAATCTTCAGCTGAGCTTGCTTGGACAGTTGAAGACACGCTCAATCGAGTAATCAATCAAAGCCTTAAGTTGACTCCAGCTATCCAGAGTTATGTTCAGTTAGTGTTTAAGTTCTATTTCCTTAAATTAGTAGATAACTTTAAGCAAAAAAGAGCACATGCAGTAGATTTTAGACCGCTTATTTTATTGGGACAACAATTACAACAACAGCAAAGTTTAGAACCTGCTTTAGAAGAGCTTTTACAACTTTCAAATACGCTTACTGCCGAAACAATAACTGGACTTGAGCTAGACTATCTTGAGCAAGATTCATTGGCTGAGTCAATTGTTGAAGATGTACATACTGAAATTGAAATAAATCTAAATGAAACCTTAGCCTTATTTATGGAAGAAGCGGAGGAGCATTTATCGACAATTAATCAGTTCTTAAATCAAGAGCTACATCAGTATGATAGTTACAATGCTTTAATACGCGCTCTACATACTTTGCGTGGCAGTTCTGCAATGGCGCAGGTCGAAACAATTTTTGAAGCCAGTACCAAAGTTGAGCAGTTATTTAAAATCTTATTACAAGAAGAACTTTCTTCTAATTCAGATGAGATTTTATTATTACAAGAATATCGCGATTTTATTGGAGAGAGCTTAGAACTGCTATCTAGCAATAGTTCAAGTGAACAGCTTGAAGTGAGATTAGAGCAGTTTAATCAATCATGGGATGTCTACGTTGAGCAGCATAGTGATCGAACAGATCCATTAATGCCTTCACATGGTTTGGTATCGCAATTATTACTGTTAGATGTTTCTGAGCTACTCGATGCAGAATTGGATTTTGAGAAAGGAATTCGTAACGAGTTTCCTGGTTATCTTGAACGTCTAAGTGAACAGGCTGATTTGTTGCTACAGCATACCCACTCTCAAGCAATGCTAGGTTTACATGAATATACGAGCCAATTGAAAGACAGCTATAATGTATTGCTTGATAAACCTGTGTTATTGCAATCGGACTATATTTTTGAAATTTATCAAAAAGCGCATCAACAACTTATTCAATTGTTCGATGCTTTAGCTGCTGGTCAGCGAGTCGGTATTGTTAAGCAACATCAAAGTATTCTAGAAGAATTAAAACTTTATACGCTACATACACCTAGTATTCAAAATGATTTATCTCAGCAGAATTTTACTTTTGATGAGTCACTATTCAATATTGAACTAGAGTCTGAAGTTCCAGAAGTTATTAGAGTAGAGAATTCATCAGACTCTGCTGACTGGACCCTATTAAGCCAAAGTGTACAGCAAGATCGTCAATATATTTCCTCTACACAGGTAAATCAAAACTTTGATCCAGATCTATTAGACATTTTCCTCGAAGAAGCTGATGAGTTGCTTGAAGGAATGGATACAGATCTTAATATTTGGATTAATGATCAAGAGAACTTTGCGGCTCTCAATAATTTGATGCGTTATCTGCACACCTTAAAAGGTGGAGCAAATATGATCCAAGCAACTTATATTGGCTTAATTGCACATGAATTGGAAAGTATTTATGAGCGCTTAATTCAAAGACAGCTAATTGCTTCATCTGCTCTCATTGATTTTATACGTCTGGTTCAAGATGACTTGGCTGACCGTCTACAAATCATGCGTGAAAAACAGCTAGATTATGAAGCTTATTACACAATTAACGCATTGAAAAGAGCAGGTCAAAACTCTAACTTCCAATCTGCACCTGAGATTGAAGCATCTGATATTGAACGTGAGATATTCTCTGAACAAGAGGTGATATCTGAAGTATTAATAGATGAAGTACCGTCAGAAATTGAAGCTGTTATTGAAGAATTAGAAGCTCATCACGATCAAGTATTTGATACAGTTGTTACTGAATTGACTGCGCCAGTTGAAGCAATAACATCAGTTGTATCGTCGCAAGAGAATGACGCTCTGGTTGATGAAGAGGACATTACTGCTGTTGTTGAGCAGACATTCCTCGAAGAAGCTGCTGAATTGTTAGAAATGGCTGATATGCTATTGAAACAATGGTTTGATCAGCGTACGAATCGTAGTATCTTGCTTCAATTACAAAGGGCCGTGCACAGCTTGAAGGGTGGTGCACGAATGGTTGGTTTAGAAGCCGTGTATGCGATTGCCTATCAACTTGAGAATGCTTTTGAACAATTTGCACTACATCACTTCAACTCGAATATTTATGACCATTTGCTCGAAAGTGCAATTGCATGGCTAAAAGACGCAATTTTCAAGTACAACTACCAGCATTTTGATGGACTACAACAAAGTTTAGAAAATATTCAATTCTTTGAAACGAATATCCAAATTCCAGCTAAGTTAAGTAAAGCTGATTTGTTTAGCTCAGAACCCGTGATGACCTTTATACAAGGTGATGGTACAGAACCACCGCCAATGATGGGAGCATGGGAACAAACTCAACGGCTTGATCAAAATAATGAGATGATCCGAGTTTCGGCAGATTTAATTGAAAAAATGATTGATCTGTCGGGTGAAAATTCGATTAACCGTTCGCGAATTGAAATGGATTTAAGCCAATTTGGACATACGCTAGCGGAAATGGAATTGGCCATTCAGCGACTTGCAGATCAGTTGCGTCGAATGGAAGGTGAATTGGAAACCCAAATTATTGCAAAACACGGTATTGAGCACTCTCGATATACGGAGTTTGATCCGTTAGAGATGGATCAATATTCGTCTTTAAATCAATTATCAAAATCTCTTGCTGAATCTGCATCGGATTTGGTCGACTTTAAAAATACATTATCTGACAAAATCAGAGATACAGAAAGCTTACTTTTACAACAGTCACGGATTCAAGCAGAAATTCAAGAAGGTTTGATGCGAACGCGATTAGTACCTTTCTCTCGATTACTGCCGCGTTTACAGCGAATTGTCCGTCAGACGTCTACAGCTTTGAACAGACCTGCAGAGCTTTTTGTAAATAATACCGAAGGTGAGTTAGATCGCAATATTTTAGAACGGTTAGTGACCCCGCTTGAGCATATGCTCAGAAATGCAATTGACCATGGTCTAGAAGATCGCGTGCAACGTCAACAAGCACAAAAACCAGAAACTGGACGTATTGAACTTAATATCCATCGTCAAGGTACAGATGTTGTTGTGACATTTAAGGATGATGGAAGAGGTATTGATATCGAAAAGGTTCGTCAAAAGGCATTGATGTTTGGTTTAATTAATCCTGAACAAGTATTGGAACATCAAGATATTTTACAGTTGATTTTCCATCCGGGTTTAAGTACAGCTGATCAAGTTACTCAAATTTCAGGTCGTGGTGTAGGACTGGATGTAGTACAAAGTGATATTAAGGCTCTAGGTGGCCATGTGAGCGTAGAGTCTGTGTATGGCCAGGGAACGGTCTTTACAATACGTGTTCCAACTACAGTAGCGGTTAGTGATGCCTTAATGGTTAAAGTTGCTGATCAGCAATTTGCAATCCCTCTGGCCCAAATTGATCGAATTGTACGAGTTTCACCTGCATCATTAGAACAATATTTTGGAAGCGTACAAGAATTCTTTGAATTTGAAAATAAACGCTATCCATTGCGCTATTTATCTGAATTTGTTGGTAGTCAACCAATTCCGCGTTTAAGTGGAATGATGTATTCATTACCAGTATTAATGATTAAGGCAAATAATGGCCAAACTGTCGCATTATTAGTTGACCAACTGATTGGATCACGTGCACAGATTGTAGTCAAACCAATTGGGCAGCAGTTCTCTAGTATCGGTGCGATTGCAGGAGCAACTATTTTAGGTGATGGTCAAGTTTGCTTAATTTTAGATGGTCAAAATATTGCTCGCCAAATTCAGTCTACTCGTCGACTTAAGCTGGTTAATGAAGCGGTTTATAGACAACGAGAGTCTGATGAGCGACGTCTCATCATGATTGTGGATGACTCAGTAACTGTACGTAAAGTAACCTCTCGTTTGCTCGAGCGCCAAGGCTATGATGTTGTGACCGCTAAAGATGGTGTGGATGCTATAGAGCAGCTAGAAAACATTAAGCCAGATCTGATGCTGCTTGATATTGAAATGCCACGCATGGATGGTTTTGAAGTTCTTAATCTTGTACGACATCATGATATGCATCAATACATGCCAATTATTATGATTACATCCCGAACAGGTGAAAAACATCGTGAACGAGCATTCTCATTAGGTGTAAGTCAATATATGGGTAAACCTTTCCAAGAGGAAGAGTTATTAGAGAATATCGATACTTTACTTGTGGCGTTTGAAAGTGAGGTCAAATCATGAAAGGTAGTGTAAATACATCTTTGATCGGTAATATGGACCAGCAAGAGCTTCAGCATTTAATTACTGTCTCAACTGGTTTTATTGATGCATATATTATCGAGTGTCATCAGCAAGTGCCGATGCTATTGCCGCAAAATATAGTGTTATCTGCCATGGATGTTAAAAATGGTATCAAGCATATTGAATGGCATGATGTAAAACTCCCTGTTTATTCGGTTCACAACGAAATAGATTCTCGAGCAGTAGCTTTAGTCATTGAAAGCGAAGACATTAGTCAACGTTTTGCACTTGTGTGTAAATCGATGCCAGTTTCAGTTCGTCTGCGTATTTCTGAAGTTGTAGATGAAAATGAATATATACAAGAGTCTTTACAGCACTCAACTGTATTTAAATATGTTCGTATGGACAATCAACGCTACCATGTTCCTAATTTGCAATATATTCAAAATTCACTCCATCTATAAAATATCTAAAAAAGGAACTCATTTTGAGTTCCTTTTTTTATCAAAAATAGATGAAATTCTTTTATAGAATATAAATTTAGTTGTTTAAAAAATCCTTGAAGTGCTTGCTTTATTTATATCGCAAATTTATATTTTATATGTATTTCAAATGCTAAAATATAAGAAATTACCAATATTTACTTTTAATAAAGTCTCATACTAAATTTTAAAAGGAGATAAATTGAAGTTATAGTTAAAGGATGAACCTAATTTTATTATATTAATCATAGCGAAATAACCTAGAATAAAATCTTTTATAGCAGAAAATAAATGTCAATTCATAAAGAGCTACATATTTTAAAAACAGATGATCATGGTGAATTTGCTTTATGGGAAATTTCTAAAAGAAATAATTCTCTAATAAAAAAAGAAGCAATTTTCTTATCTCATGGTGCATTTTCGGATAAAACTGTTTGTATAGGCATTGCAGATTATTTGGCAAATCATGGTTATATTTGTTTTATTTTAGAGTGGCGAGGGCATGGTACTAGCCCAAAAACAGATATACCATTTAATTTTGAAACTGTTGCATTATATGAATATAAAACTGCATTTCATTACATTCACCATCATTTTAATATAACCTCCTTGCACTGTGTAACACACAGTGGTGGAGGGCTATGCTTAACCATGTTCTTAATTAATTATCCTGAATATTTAAAAAATATTCAAAGTATTACTTTTGTTGCTTGCCAAGCATTTGGAGCAGTAAATAATTCCTTTGATTTTATTAAATTGTTTTCTGCAAAATTAGTTGTAAAAGGTCTAGGTCAGATTCCTGCTAATAAATTTAAGTTGGGGCGAATAAATGAAACCTATTACACGATGCGTCCATGGTTTAATTGGAACTTAAAGGAAAATTTTATAAGTGAATTTAAAGATATAGATTATAAAAAATTTATGAGCTCTATTAGAGTTCCAATATATTCTATTTGCGGGACTGGCGATAAATTTATTGCCCCTGCTAAAGGATGCTATAAATATTTGCAAGCTTTTGAAAATGAAAATAATGTATTTCGAGAATTTGGCTATTCCAATAGTAACTTAGAAAATTATTCTCATAGTCGAATTGTACTTAGCCAAAATGCTGCTAAAGAAGTCTGGCCAACTATATTGCAATGGATAGATAAGAATTCAAAAACAGCTTTTTAAGCCATTTATATTAAAACTAATTTTCTAGTTTATTGAATATAAATAATCTTTAAAATTTTAAAAGAATGTATTGATACTTTAAATATAAAAAACGCCCCCAAAAGGGCGCTTTTTCAATTCATGGGATCTTAACTTTTACTTAGCTAATAAATTTTCCAAAATTTGCTCATAAATATCAGTTAGTGGATCAAGGTCTTGTACATCAACATGTTCGTTAATTTGATGAATTGTTGCGTTAAGAACACCTAATTCCAATACCTGTGCGCCTGTTGGAGCAATAAAACGGCCATCAGAAGTACCGCCACTCGTTGAAAGCTCAGTTTCAGTACCCGTTACGTTCAAAATAGCAGTTTGCGCTGCATTAACGAGTTCACCCACAGGTGTTAGGAATGGTAAACCAGAAAGATTCCAAACGATTTCGTACTGTAAACCGTGTTTATCTAAAATCTCATGCACACGTTGTTTAAGTTGTTCTGCTGTTACTTCTGTTGAATAACGGAAGTTAAAAGTAACTTCTAGTGCGCCAGGAATGACATTTGTTGCGCCAGTGCCAGCATGAATATTTGAAATCTGAAATGATGTTGCTGGGAAATATTCATTTCCATTATCCCAAACAGTTTGGCACAGTTCTGCTAAAGCTGGTGATGCTTCATGAATCGGATTACGCGCCAAATGTGGGTAAGCCACATGACCTTGCTTACCTTGAACTTTTAATACGGCATTAAGTGAACCACGACGACCATTTTTAACAATATCACCCAATTTATGAGTACTAGAAGGTTCGCCTACCAAACACCATGTCATCTTTTCGTTACGTTTTTCAAGAGTCTCAATCACTTTAACCGTACCGTTAATAGCAGGTCCTTCTTCATCAGAAGTAATTAGAAAAGCAATCGAACCCTTGTGATCAGGATGTTTTGCGACAAAACGTTCAGATGCAACGACCATAGCTGCAAGTGCTGTTTTCATATCGGCCGAACCACGACCATATAATTTTCCATCGCGAATTTCAGGTGCAAACGGATCTGAATTCCATGCTTCTAACTTGCCTGTCGGAACTACGTCAGTATGACCGGCAAAACAAAATACAGGTTCTTCAGTTCCGCGACGCGCCCAAAGATTGTCAACTTCACCAAAACGCATCGGTTCAATATGAAAACCAATTTTGGCTAAACGGTCTGCCATGATGGTTTGGCATGTATGATCAATAGGAGTAACAGAAGGTTGTTGTAACAGTTCTAAGCTAAGCGAGAGAGTGTCTGAATGGTTCATACCGAAAATTGCGTGCTGATCAGGTGAAATATAGTCCGATATAATAGGCGAATCTCTAGGGGATGGGTACGTAAAAATAAAAAAACCTTATCGGAATGATAAGGTTTTTGAAGTAACAACTCTAACTTACATTTTATCTTGTGTTTTTTCAGCAGTATTCGTTACAGCATCACCTGCTTTAGAAACATCTTGCCCAAAACCTTTAAACGTATTACACCCTGTTAAAATAACAGCAACCATTACAGACGCAGCTAAAACTTTTTTCATCATTTTCTCCGTTTAAATTTAATAATGAAGTAAATTTAGATTAAAAAACAAACGGAAAAAGAAACATGACTGTTTAATAGTAAAAACGTTATAAAATGTTTCTAGAAGCTTAAAACTTATTGTTAATTAGCTTAATTTTTGCAGGTGAGGCTTAATGTTTAAGTACCAAGGATGTCTAAACATATAAAACAAAACCTCTTCACTATTTTTACAATATAGACCGTCTGTCCACCAATGTGCTGGATTTGAAGTCTGCTCTTTATTTGGACACAACCATTCGTGTCTTTCTAATCGATAAAAAGAAGAATGGGGAATGGTAGTCCCCCAATATCCCAAACGACGCTTTAAATTTATCCAGTCTGGTAGCGACTTTTGAGAATTTAACTGAAATGGCAGGTAGAGTTGTCCTTTTAAAACCGCAAAACGTTGTTGAATCTTAAAATTTAATGCTTCAGAAAATTGAAATTGCTTATTCGTAAAATGATAAAGTTTCTTGCTCAAAGTATCCTGACGGTTTAATCCAATCCATTGTTCTAAATGTAAGTCTGCCTCGCCCAAATAGTATTTTAACGCGACTTCCCAATGTTCAATTTGTTGAGTTTCTTTATTTAAAATTAAAAAATCTAGCTCACCTAAAGTTTTTGCTCCATCAATTTTTTGAATACTATGGCCTAATAGTTGGTAAGGATGATAATTATTCTCTTGTAGCCAGAACCAAAGTAAATTCTCAAAGCGTAAACCTAAGCGTGTACTTTTAAGTTGAGATAAAAACAGGATTAAAGGCTCTGGTGACTGATCGAGCTCTTTTAACCGTGGTAAATAATTTTGGAAATGCTCTTCCCATACTTCGGTTGGGTGTAGCTTAAAGTCGTGTTGTATAGAAAAACTTTTTGGTAATTGGCAAAGTAAATTTGGACTAGCAATACAAAAAGCCAGCTGTCGCACTATAGGATGTTGAAATTGAAGCCATGGTTCGAAATAGGAAGTTTTCACTGAGGCAATATTCATATATTTAATACTCGAAGTAATTCATCCTAATTTCATAAGGTATCAACAAACAATATTAGAAAAACACTTTATACTAACGCTAACAGCAGGTTAAGGTTTATATATGCGAACATTGTTCTGGCGCTCTTTGGTCGTGATTTTTATCACGCTAGGCATTATTGGAGCAATTTTACCAGGTATGCCCACAACAGTGTTTTTGATTCTAGCTGCATGGGCAGCTTCAAAAGGATGGCCACAAATGGATGATTGGTTGTTAAACCATCCCAAATATGGCCCAACATTACGTGATTGGCGAGCCAATGGTACAGTACCACGTAAAGCCAAATGGATTGCAAGCATAATGATGGCAATCAGTGGCCTTATAATGCTGTTTACTTCAGCACCGCTTTGGGTCAAGGTTTTTACTGATACTACCATGTTCATCGTTGCAGTTTGGTTATGGCTACGCCCTGAGCCAAAATTAAAAGATTGATAATCTTTTAATTTTGGCGCAAGACAAGTTCTTCATATAAATTTTTACTTAAACTCAAAGTATTTGAGTTGATATAAGAGAATAAGTTCAATGTCTCAATTTAAGCTCGAAGAAGCAGATGTCCTCATCGATTTAGCAAATCAAACATTAACTTTGCCTAAACATAATAAGTTTTATGTCATTTCTACCGGAAAGAACGGAATTGGTGAGCAAGAGAATACTGGTAGGACTCCACGTGGATGGCATAGGGTTGCAAAAAAAATTGGTGCACAATCTCCTCAAAATGCGGTTTTTATTGCACGTAAGCCAACAGGGGAGGTCTATAGTAGTGAACTAGCAGCACAATTCCCTGAAAGAGATTGGATATTGTCACGTATTCTTTGGTTAGATGGCTTAGAAGAAGGCTTTAATAAAGGCGAAGGTCATGACACCATGCAGCGTTATATCTATATTCATGGCACACCTGATAAAGAACCGATGGGTGTGCCCATGTCACATGGATGTATTCGAATGCGTAATGAAGAAATCATTGAACTGTTTGATTTAGTCTCTGAAGATGCATTGGTTTATTTGTCTGAGCAATCTTTGATCTAAAATAAGATTTTAAAAATTCTTATTTAATTAGCTGAATGATCAAAATATTAAAATAAGTGCTTAAATAAAATACAAAAAATTGTTTTTTACTTAATAATGACTTATTTTTAATCATTCATTCGCATTTTTTTGAAAAGTTGTCGAAAAGCGTTTGACACCTGTTAAAGATTCTCTATAATGCACCTCACAAACGATGAAGACGTTAAGGGCGCTTAGCTCAGTTGGTAGAGCGTCTGCCTTACAAGCAGAATGTCGGCGGTTCGATCCCGTCAGCGCCCACCAAGCCTTTACGTTAAGCTCTCAAGTGCAGCGGTAGTTCAGTTGGTTAGAATACCGGCCTGTCACGCCGGGGGTCGCGGGTTCGAGCCCCGTCCGCTGCGCCACTTAAGACTTAACATCGTTTACCCCACAATTGCGATATTGTGAAAGTGCAGCGGTAGTTCAGTTGGTTAGAATACCGGCCTGTCACGCCGGGGGTCGCGGGTTCGAGCCCCGTCCGCTGCGCCACTTTTGACTTAACATCGTTTACCCCACAATTGCGATATTGTGAAAGTGCAGCGGTAGTTCAGTTGGTTAGAATACCGGCCTGTCACGCCGGGGGTCGCGGGTTCGAGCCCCGTCCGCTGCGCCACTTTTGACTTAACATCGTTTACCCCACAATTGCGATATTGTGAAAGTGCAGCGGTAGTTCAGTTGGTTAGAATACCGGCCTGTCACGCCGGGGGTCGCGGGTTCGAGCCCCGTCCGCTGCGCCACTTTTGACTTAACATCGTTTACCCCACAATTGCGATATTGTGAAAGTGCAGCGGTAGTTCAGTTGGTTAGAATACCGGCCTGTCACGCCGGGGGTCGCGGGTTCGAGCCCCGTCCGCTGCGCCACTTTTCAGTTCGGGTTGTGTTTGGAAGATGATTTAAGATGTAAAAATTTTAAATCGAAAAATTAATAATTTATTAGTTTTTTCTTCTTGGGGCGCTTAGCTCAGTTGGTAGAGCGTCTGCCTTACAAGCAGAATGTCGGCGGTTCGATCCCGTCAGCGCCCACCATATATGTGACCATACTTTATTTTAAAGTATTGTAGTGCAGCGGTAGTTCAGTTGGTTAGAATACCGGCCTGTCACGCCGGGGGTCGCGGGTTCGAGCCCCGTCCGCTGCGCCATTCTCTTGATTCCCTTGTCTAGAGAATGTAGAGTATGAAGATACATTCGCTATCTTTTCTCATTAAGGGCGCTTAGCTCAGTTGGTAGAGCGTCTGCCTTACAAGCAGAATGTCGGCGGTTCGATCCCGTCAGCGCCCACCATAATTTCTATCAGAAATTTAAAATCCCCTAAATTCATATTCATCTATAAATATCCTATACTTACATGTAAATTTATTTACTATGTGGTTCGGTGTAGATACAACTTTTCTATTCTAAAAATAAAGACCTTATATCTTTAATTTATTCTTTTTACTGATCGCTATTTTTTTAGTTTTTAACATTAGTATTTCTTCATGCTTTTGATGAGATTCCTCAAGCTCATTAAATTGCGTTACTAGTGGTTAAAGATAAGCATCTAGCCTGTAATTTACTAGTTCTAGCTAATATCAACTTTGTATTTGTACCGATCACTAATATTTTCACAAAAAAACTGCTATTTTTTTAAATAGCAGTTTTTTTATTAAATTATTTTTTAATATTCGTTTAAAATCCATCCACTTGCATATGCGAAATATTCCCGTAACCATGCATTGTAACGAGTAGCTAATGGTGTTTCTGCCGCTACCCCATAAACTTGGGTATAGCCCTGTTTCTTTGCAATTGCTATTGCTCTAGGAATATGAAAATCACTTGTCACAATAGCGATTGGCTGCTCTAAGGTAATGTGGTGCTGTTCTAATAAGGGTTTACTATTTTTTAAGTTAAGCTCTGTGCTAGTGCTTTTATCTTCAAGGATCATTTGATCTCTTGCGATATGATACTTTTGTTCAAGATAACGAGACATAACTAATGCTTCGCTTTCTTTTTCTGAAAAATCAAGACCACCTGTTAGAACAATCTGTGCTTGCTGCTGTTTTAGGGCTAGAGGGGCGGCCGTATCTAAACGTTTTGCAAGAATTGTGGATGGCTGACCATTCTCAACACCGCTTCCTAAGACAATAATTGCTTTTACAGGAGGAATATTATTTGAAGTATCTTTATTTTCTTTAATAAAGCTAAAAAAATAGCCTAAGCCAATTAACCATATCCAGAAGCATAACCATCCAAAACGCCAAAGTGTATGTAAGCGATAGTGATAGAAGAAAAAGCGCTCTAAATGATAATAAAATAAGGAATATAGGCAGAAGAAAGCACCTAAAATTAAAGGAATAATGGTGCCTACATTAATTTTATTGAGACAAATTAGAACTAATCCATCTAGAAATAAAATTGAACCAATGATTGCTAGGAAAATACGGATCCACTTACTGACTTGCATTGTGCTTAGAGTTGCAATTTAAATTGCAGACAGTGTATGCAAAATCATTCTGAATGCAATAAAAAACCGAGTAAAGCATTTAAGCTATTACTCGGTTTTAGTTTTTATTGATCTTTAATAAACATCACGGCGGTAACGACCTTGTTGTCTTAAATCATCTACCTGTTCTTCACCCAGAATTTCGATAAGTGCTTGATCGACTCCACTTGCCATACCATCAATACTACCGCATACATACAGAACAGCACCGCGTTCTACCCAGCTTACTAATTCTGCTGCGTTCTGACGGATTACATCTTGAACATACATGCGTTGTGCTTGATCTCTCGAAAAAGCTAAATCGAGGCGCTTTAACATTCCTGTGGTTTTCCATGCCTCAATAGTTGATGCATAGAAGAAATCACATGCTCTTTGACGTTCACCAAAGATTAACCAGTTTTCAGTGTAATCATGACGCGTACGGGTGTGTAATAGGCTCATTAAGCCAGCAATACCAGTTCCGTTACCAATACAAATAATAGGGCGGTTATCATCAATAAGATGGAATGATTCATTGGTACGAATACGCAAAGCGATTTCATTATTAACTTGTGTATGTTGAGTTAGCCAACCCGAACCTAAACCTAAATTACCAGACGCATCATATTGTTGACGAACCACCAAACGTAGGACTTGCTGAGAAGGAATACTCGCAATCGAATACTCTCGCGTTGGTAGAGTAGGGAGCTGCTCTAATAAATGATCCAGATTGGCAAATGGTTCAATTTCACCAGTTAAATCTTTATTCCAAAGCGCTTTTTCGATTGAAATCTGCAATGAATCAACTTTTGAATTTTTAAGAATATGATGCTTTTGCAAAAAAGCATGAATACGTTCAGGACTATTACCAGGCTGGATTTCAGCAATATCACCCGCTTGCCATATCGCCTCATGATTTGCTTTAAGTTCGATATTATAAGCAGGCTGACCTAAGCTATTTGGATTGAGTAAATCACGTTGCTGCAATGTCCAACTATCAAATACTTTTTCCAGATTTACCGCATGCAAATCTAATTTAGTTGCCTTCGCGAGAGATTGATTCCATTTTTGAATATCCGATGGGTTTGCATTATCAACTTCAATTGTATTGAAGAGAGCATGGGCACCATTTGCTTTAAGCCAAGCATCTACTGCATGGCCAAAACTACAATAAGTGTCTGGGTATTCTTTAGAGCCCAGCGCTAGAA
Organism: Acinetobacter sp. LMB-5; assembly: GCF_001541635.1. Lineage (NCBI taxonomy): Bacteria > Pseudomonadati > Pseudomonadota > Gammaproteobacteria > Moraxellales > Moraxellaceae > Acinetobacter > Acinetobacter sp. LMB-5. The sequence continues at coordinate 144,524 of NZ_LRDR01000008.1, forward strand.
TAGCATAGTTGATGTGCTTAAGATCCACATTCAATTTTAAAAGTTTTTTAGCAAAGCTTGTAGCAAGATCAGGAGCATCACCAGTACCATAAGTACTGATCACAAATAAAACCTGCTGATGTTGCTCTAAATCAGTTTGTGTTAGCTGCTGTACAGGTTTTACCTGAACGGGTTGATGAGCCTCTTGTAAACTTGTTGCCGTACTCCAAGCGAGTTGTTCAGCTACGCCGGTTTGAGTTGCATAAGTAATAAGCCAAGGCTCTGCATTTGGATCAATGTATTGTCCTGCTAAAGACTGACGAGCCGCCTGTGTTAATTTTTTCTGTTTACGGCGTTTAAGATACAGCATCCACCCAGTAACCAAGAACAAAGGCATTGCTAGAGAAGCAAGCATTGCAACGAATTGATAAATTGGTCCAAAGAAGCTACCGCGGTGTACGGGTAACATGCTGCTCATAATCTTTTGATTAAGCTTTTTGTCTTCGTAAAGCTCCATCTTTTCGATGTTGCCAGTTTGATAATTATAGATGGCTTGGTTACGTGCCCGCTCGTGTTGTGGGATAGCATCGACAAAGCTTAACTCAATTTTTCCATCATCTTTTTTCGGTAAGCTTAATGTTAGAGTCGAATAATCACGTCCAACCTGACTATTGAAGCCACTCCATGTTTGATTAAGTGCTGTAATGAGTTGAGTATTATCTAATTGAGGCTCTGATTTTTTATCATTATTACGGTCAGATTGTTTACCGTGCTGTATTCCACGATTTTGATTTTGAGGAGCAGCGCCATGATCTTGTCGTTTAGGCTGTTCAACTCCCATCACTTTGAACATGCCACTACGCCACCAATCATAAGACCAATATAGTCCTGTACATGCGAAAAGAAGATAAAAAACAATGACCCATGTGCCGACAACAGCATGTAGATCCCAAATAAAATTCCGGCCTTTGAGTTTCGGTTTAACAGCAAGCCATTGACGAACAGAGTGCTTTTTAGGCCAACGTAAATATAACCCACTGAGTACGAAGTAAATTAGCATGAGTGCGCAGGCACCAGTAATTTGTTTACCAACTTCACCTGCTGTTAAATTACGATGAATTTGTTGTATGAGTAACAACAACTTTCGGCCTTTAACATCTGGAAGAATCTCAGCGTTATAAGGATTCACCATCATATTATAGCCACGGCGTTCACCTTCTTTTTCAATATTTACAATAGAAGAAGAGGTTGGGTCCTTGGCGATCGTAATGCTATTAATTTTGATTTCAGGTTGTGTTGTATTGAAATGTTGATATAGCTGAACAGGAGTTAATTTTGGAGTGTTTTCAGCTTGTACAACATAACTATCAGAATTCACCCATTTTAAAATTTGTTGGTCATAAGAATAAATTGCACCTGTAACACCCATAATGGATAAGATTAGGCCAGCAGTAATACCCAGAAACCAATGAATTTGAAATAAAATTTTTTTAAACATGGTCGAAAATGTAAATATGATGGAGATCTTGTAACGAAGTATAGCCGAAGATTGGGGAGATAATATGGATTTTGGAGATAATATTAATTTTCATTATCATTTATTTTTAGCTTAATAAAAAACCTCCATGAGGAGGCTTTTTATAGAATCTAGAATTACAAGGTTTTTGGTTCACCTACAGATTCTTTTAAGTGTGTGCGAATTGTGTTGAACGAGAAGTTTTTAGAATCCATACGCTTAGGTAGGATATAAGCACCTTGTTGTTCTTGGCCTTTTGGATCTTTTACTTTGAAATTGACCAAAATAAAATCAGGTGTATTGTACCATTCGTAGATATTTTTCCATCCAATAGTACCTACGCCTTCTTGTAAGCCCATTTGTTGACGCATCACAATACCATGAGGCTGCACACCTAAACGAATACCTTTGATTTCCTGTACCGGAAATTCATTCATTTTGCGTTTAACGTACCACTCTAGTCCGTATTTACGACCTAGGTAGTAAAGCACTACAGCAACAATAGCAACCCAGCAAAAAACAGTAGAGTAGTTCTTAATAAAAATAAGACCTAATATAGCTAGGGCTAAAACGACACCCATAATTGCCCAAATTTTTGTGCTGATTTTATTAGTGCTGCGCCAGATAAGAAGCTGTGCATTACGTTGTTCAGCTTCTGACACGTCATAGGGAACAGGCTGAAGCGTATAAGCGTATAAAGTTTTCGCGGTCATAGTGCAAATAACAAATTGTAAACTGTTTTAAGTTTAGCATTAATTGGCATAAGTCAGGAAAGGATATTATGCCAATTTCATACTAATTTCCGACTCAAATTTATAACGATGCAAGCTCGCTGGCATCATTATCAAGATCATGACTTAGGCGTTGTTTTAGCATACTAAAACGGTTCAATACACCAAGCATGAGTGATAGCTGCTGTAAAATGATGAGTGATTTTTGATCCTCTTCATTATTTTGACTCAAACGTTGACGTATCGTCTGAAGCATATTTTGTGCTGTAAGATCAGGCATCTCATCTCTTAATAGAGCACCTTGAATATCATCCAGCGCTTGGTCTAAGAGTTTAAGAACAGCTTGATCTTGAATGCTTTCCCGATGTGCTCCAAGTGCTGCGATATAACTTAAAAATGTATGGTTTAAACATAAAAATTCAAAGATATCCGACTTACGGGTAGGGTCAAAGTCTGGCTCTGTTGCTAAAGTTGAAATAAGTGAAGCAACCTCGGCATCTGTATTATGAGCAGCACGTCTTACAATACGGTAATTCAGCGCATGATTGCGACCTTCATGATATTGTTTAACAACTTCAGCTAAATAATTGCATTGAGCTTGTAATGAACGTCTGATGTTGCGAGGTAAGCGTCGGAATTTCCAGTCAGGCCAAATAAATGTCACTCCAAACCAAGCTAGGGCACATCCAATTAAAGTATCTACAAATCGCGGAATAGCAGCAGCCATTGCCGAGCCATCTAGATTAAAGTTAATTAATGCCAAAATTGTAATAAATGCGGTTGCTTGAGCATATTGCTTACTGCGTAACTCAAAAAACAGTACCCCGCTCAAGATCAACATTAATAGTTGTCCTTCGACGGAAGGCACGAGAAATACAATGGTAAGACCAACAATAATTCCGACTAATGTTCCGACAATTCGTAAGCGTAAGCGACGTTTGGTTGCGTTGAAGTTAGGTTGGCTTACAAATAGGGCTGTAAGCATAATCCAATAGCCGTACTCGATATTGGTCATTTGAATCAGCACATACCCAATAAAAAGAACAATTGAGACGCGAATTGCATGGCGGAAAAGTACAGATTCAGGAGTTAGATTTTGCTTTATTCGGATGACAATATCGTTCCATCCTTGTAAATCATCATCTTTAAGCTGGTTCTCTGCTTGTTTAACTTTATCAGACTGAATGTGTTGTTCCGTTTCTAAGTTAAGTAACTGAGAGTCGATAGATTTTAAATTTTGGTATAAAGCGAAGAGAGCATTTACCCATAACAGATCATAATGCTGATCACGTCTTAGCTTCTCTAAAGATAGTCTTAAGTTCTCAAAACTCTGCTTGAAGCGTTTGTTATGGTTATAAGGTTTGCGTTGTAAAATACATTCGTTTAACTCTTGGCAAGCTTTGCCTTGAACCGCCAAAATTCGTTGAAATCTAAATAAAATATCACTGTGCTGAAAAATTTTGGCTAACTTTTGATAGTCGATATGGGCTGAGTCAGCCCGCTCATGAATGTCTTGAGCGACAAAATAATAATGTAAGCTTCGGCGTGTATCTTTTTGCCCACGGTCACCTTTTAAACGAGTCAATAAAGCTGTTTTTAAGTCATTAAAAATCGTAATTAACTTACCATTTTCTAATGACAGCTCAATCATACTTTGCTGATAGCTGGCAGGAGTCATATCTACATCAAATAAATTTGATTTTGCAAATAGAAAATCACCTAGAGATGCATAAGACGCTGCGAGTTTATCTTGAAGTTGGCGAACCGGAAATAGTAAAAAGCTAATAGTAGCAATGAGGCCATACCAAGCAGCACCTGCAACTAAAAGAGCAGGTTGAATATACCAGTGATCAAAAAGGTGAACACCCAACATGGTATAGACCGAAACAACCAAACAGCCATAAGAAATAGTGGCGTAACGACGTCCTAATGAACCTAGTAAAATCCAGCCAATACATGAAGCAATCAACCCTAAAGCAAAAGCCATTGGGTAGGGGAAAAGTAGTTGTACAGAAGCTGCGGTAACGAAGAACCCAATATAAGTATAAATTAGGTTCATGATTCGCACGGAAAAGCGATCATCAATATCACTCAAACCTGCTGCGACTACACCTAAAGTGAGTGGAATAGTTGCTAATTGATAGCCTAAAAAATAAGGCACGAAAGCAGTTCCTGAAAAGGCTATCAGCATTCGCACGTTATACATAAATGTTGTGTTATAAGTCGCTCTTTTTAGGCGTTTAAACCAAGATTTCAAATGAAGTCCTTGCTGATCAACCTGAGTGATAAAGGATTTGTGTATTTCTACACCAATGTTGCACAAATCATACGATAGACAGTGTAAGCTTGTCTGTATGCAAATGAGTGAAAAATGAAATATCGTTATGTCTGAACAAACAGCCCAGCGTCAATACTCTATTGGCTGGATTATGTTGCTCGCTTTACTTACGGCTTTAGGGCCGTTATCCATTGATATGTACTTACCTGCGTTACCACAAATGGCCCATGATTTTGGGGTAAGTACGCAAATGGTGGCAAATACACTACCAGCTTATTTTTTTGGTTTAGCCATTGGGCAGTTGGTTTATGGTCCTTTAAGCGATCGTATCGGTAGAAAGAAACCACTTTACTTTGGTCTCGCGCTTTATGCAGTCGCAAGCTTATTTTGTGTAATGGCTACTAATGAATGGAGCTTGATTGCGGCCCGTATTTTACAAGCTTTAGGTGGTTGTGTTGGCGTAGTCATGGCTCGTGCAGCAATACGCGATAAATTGGACGTTCAAGGTTCTGCACAAGCTTTCTCAAGCATGATGATTGTCATGGGACTTGCACCAATTTTGGCTCCTATGATCGGAGCATGGATTTTAATTTGGTTTCCGTGGCAGGCTATTTTTATTGCGCTTTCAATTGTGGGTACACTATGTTGGTTGTGCGTACATTTCTTTTTTAAGGAAACTTTGGCAAATGATAAAAGGCTTAAGCTATCACTCTATCAAGTGGTGACTTTATATGGAGCTATTTTCAAAGATGCGAGTTTCCGCTTACCTATGTTTGCAGGCTGTTTAACGGGGGCTGCATTATTTTGCTATATCAGCTCAGCACCTGCAGTGTTTATGGACCAGTACGGACTTAATCAGCAAGAGTTTGCTTACGTATTTGGACTAAATGCTTTTGGCATCATGTTAATGTCCTCTTTAAACAAGCATTTAACAACACGTGTTGAAATTACCAAACGCTTAAAATCGGGTTCACTTGTGCAAGTGACTGGAGCCATCATTGTATTTACTGCTGGTTTAATTCCTGCGGCGCCTTTATGGCTGGTTATGGTAGGGTTATTTTTAGCTATTTCAGGCATTGGTTTAACAGGCCCAAATGCTATGGCGTTAGCAATGTCCAAACAAGGTGCTCGCGCTGGAACGGCAAGTGCAATTATGGGAAGTATGCAATTCGCTTGTGGCCTTTTAGGAGGCGTGCTTCTTAACTTCCTGATTTGGTCCGCATCGCTCAATATGGGCGTAATGATGGTGTTATTTACACTAAGTGGTTTTATTGTCGTCTTGAAAGCGACACAACAGGTCAAAACCAAGCCATTCTCATAACTTGACGAGAATGGCCACTTATAGCTTATTCGTCTAGAAAAACTGTGAAATGTTCAACAGGTTCTCTAGGCGTAATAAAGGTATTTACAATATGATCTGGGTCAGCATGACCTAATGCAATTGCACATACCAGTTCTTCATCATCTGATGCACCTACTATATCTAAAACAATAGGGTGAAAATGATTCCAAGCTGCTTGTGGGCATGTATCTAAGCCACGTGCCTTGGCAGCGACCATCACGTTTTGGATCATCATTGCGATATCCATTTTAGAGCCGATTCCCATCGTTTTATTTACGGTAAAGAAAAGGCCGACTGGTGCATCAAACAATTTAAAATTACGTAGCTGCTGTTCAGCCATTTTTTCTTTTTCGCCCTTTTTGATTTCGAGTAAACCGTAGAGTCCCCAACCATTCTCGCGGCGGCGGTCAATAAAAGGGGATATCCATTTTTCAGGGTAATAGGCAAAAGTCTCTTTATATTGTTCTGCTGGCTCAGGATTTTTTGAAACTTCAATTTGTGCAGCGCAGACACGTTCAACCATTTCATCACGCTTTTTGCCTGTGACCACATAGACTTTCCATGGTTGAGTGTTCGTTCCAGAAGGTGCTCGACTTGCGACTCGTAATATATCTTTAATGACTTCTGGCTCAATTGGAGTATTTAAAAAAGCGCGGACAGAATGTCGAGAAGTGATAGCTTCATCAACGAGACGAACTTGTTCCAGATTCATGCGTACTCCTATATCTTTTCTTAAATACTTAATACTTTTTTGAAGTTTAATTTCATGTTTTGAAAGTACTTCATTTATAAGCAAAAAATATTAGAAAAGGGATATCCTTAAAGATATGATGATGTGTTTAGTTTGGATATAATGTCTAATTAAATCTAATGTGAATATGCCACTTTAGATCTAAATAGACAAAAAAGTATGATGTTTTTGACTATAAAAATAAATTTATAGCATCAGTTGGATTAAAAATCACTCAATTGAAAAAAAGGTATAATATGTTTAAAAACAGTACAAAACAGATGATTTTGGATAAAAAATAATCGGAAATAACATAAATTTTTAATGAAAAACATACACAAAATTTTAAATTTCTGCATAATACCGACTTTTTTACGCAGGTATGATTTCTCCATACTCATGTTAGGAAAGAAATGGCTGCATACAAAATCCCTTTACAAAAAGGATTTGGATGTAGAAATGGAGAAATACACGAGGAATAAGGAGCTTTACATGAGTTTACCGCTCATCAACAAGCAGTTCATGAAACAAGGATTGGCGATTACCATTGCAACCATGAAAATGAACGTAACTCACGCAACTACTGAGCCACAAGAAATACAACAGCTTGGTACAGATCTAAATGCACTCTTCTCCAATCAGAGGGAAAAGGGCGCAGATAGCCGCGTTATGGCGATGGCTCGTTACAGTCTTTGAAATTCATATCCATTTTAGACATTCGCTCTCAAGTATATGTAAATATGCTTATTGGCTTAAATCCAGATTTTTATAACTCGATTAATTGATGGGAATCATTAAACGAGCTGATTTAGCGGTGGTCATTTGTTAGTTTCCAAGTTTGTAGCCGAGTCGATGCATTCTGTTCACCCAAATGGGAATATGTTCAGTGGTGCGATGAATTCATTTTATCTGAAGGGTGCTTTCTCTCATGCAACCTTCAAAGGCTTAGTGCTGGGCATTATGTTGCTTAAACTTGTGACGTTAATTGCTATTCAAGTGACATTAAAAGTTTTTCCTTAAATGTACTGAAGAAGTCCCTATTTTGAGGGGCTTTTTTGTTTATTGCAGTATTTTGGCTTGTGCTATTAGCACATTAGCAAGAACGTAAGCGGACCGAGTATGAATGAACAACTCAATGCCACACTGATGTCGTGGGTACAATTTTTTAATGATCCTTTATGGGATTTTCTGGTTATTTTCTTGCTGGCTGTCGGTATTTTTTATACGGTCTTAACAGGGGCAGTGCAGATCCGCATGTTCTTGCAAAGTATCCGTGTCATGAAAAGCAGCCGTACAGAAGGCGAAGATGAGCATGGACTTACACCTTTCCAAGCTTTTGTAACGGGTCTTGCGAGCCGTGTTGGGGTGGGTAACATTGCAGGTGTGGCAATTGCGATCGCAATTGGTGGCCCTGGTGCTGTGTTTTGGATGTGGGTAACTGCTGTACTTGGTATGAGCTCTGCTTTTATTGAGTCTACACTTGCTCAGCTCTTTAAAGTTCGAGATAACAAGACTAAACAGTTCCGCGGTGGACCAGCTTACTACATTACCCAAGGTTTACGCAGTAAAACCTTTGGTGTGGTTTTCGCACTAGCACTCATCTTTACCTACGGTTTCGTATTCAACTCAGTCCAAATTAATGCGATTGCTAATGCTTCTTCACATGCTTGGGGTTGGGACAAAGCTAATCTTGTTGCTCATTTAGGTGGTGTTGATCTAGAAATTTCATGGGTTGGCCTTGCGCTTGTTGTTATGGTTGCATTGGCAATTTTTGGTGGTATTAAACGTATCGCTAAATTTGCAGAGATGTTTGTACCTTTAAAAGCTGGTCTTTACCTATCTGTTGCTCTTTATATTGCAATTAGTAACTATGCAATTTTGCCTGATATTTTAAAGCTGATTGTGACTGAAGCTTTCCACTTCAATGCTGCGGCAGGTGGTTTCTTCGGTGCGGCAGTGTCAATGGCAATGATGCAAGGTATTAAACGTGGTTTGTTCTCAAACGAAGCAGGTATGGGTTCTGCACCAAACGCGGCTGCTGCATCTGATGTAAAACATCCTGTAAACCAAGGTTTAGTGCAAATGCTTGGTGTATTCGTAGATACGTTCATTGTATGTACAAGTACCGCAATCATCATCTTAGTTTCTGGCGTATACCAAGACGCAGGCTTTGTTGGTGTTGAATTAACACAACGTGCCTTAGAAACTCAAGTTGGACATTGGGGATCTGATTTCCTAGCGGTTCTATTATTCTTATTCTGCTATTCAGCTGTATTAGGTAACTATGCTTATGCAGAAGGTAATGTACAGTTTATTAATAACAACCCGAAAGTCATGTTCATCTTCCGTATTTTCGTATTGGTGATGGTGTACTTCGGTGCAATCGGTAGTGTTCCGCTCGTTTGGTCAATGGCTGACTTGTTTATGGGTATCATGGCAACCATTAACTTGATTGCAATTTTACTATTAACGCCAATGGCACGTACTTTGTTAAAAGATTACCGCGAGCAATTGAAACGAGGCATTAAAGAGCCTGAGTTTAAAATTGACAAGTATCCGGAATTGAAGAAAAAAGTTGATTCAGATATCTGGTAAGTTTCAAAAGGCCTCTTATACATAAGGGGCCTTTTTTATATAGGGGACAAATAAAATACTTGAGTCTAAATTTTAAACATGACAAATTAAATAAATTCACTACAGCTTTTCACGAAAGTAGCAACTAAAATTGCAATCCGAACTTAAACCTCATAGTACGAAGATGGGCCATGAAACAGCTTAAATTGTGGGTTCTCGGACTCTCTATGGTGTTGGCGGGATGCCAGACCACCACACACTTGTCTGCTGCTCTAAAACCGCAAACGACAGAAGCTTATGCTCGTCCTGTCGATCAACCTTTTGCAAGAATTAAAAAAATGCAAAAACGTCCTGTTGTTGCGCTTGTATTGGGTAGCGGTGGGGCACGAGGCTATGCTCATATAGGGGTGATTGAAGTTTTAGAACAACATGGTATTCGCCCGGATTTTATTGTGGGTACGAGTGCGGGTAGTATTGTTGGGGCAATTTATGCGAGTGGTAAAACACCTGCTGAACTGCGTGATACTGCTTTAAAAATGAAAGCTGGCGATGTCCGTGACATTAGTATCGGTTTAAAAGGTTTTTTTGATGGTAAAAAAGTAGAGAACTACGTTAACCAGCAAGTAAATAACATGCCACTCGAAAAAATGAAGATCCCAATGTATGTGGTGGCAACTGAACTAAAGCATGGCACTAAGACCGTATTTAACTACGGCAATACCGGTCAAGCCGTAAGAGCCTCTGCTTCGATTCCGAGTATGTTTGTGCCAACTAAAATTGGTAAATCTGAATATGTAGACGGTGGGTTGGTGAGTCCTGTACCGGTTGAAGTGGCTCGTGATTTAGGGGCTGATGTCATTATTGCAGTTGATATTTTAGCTCAGCCTATTTACACAGAAACATCGAATGTCTGGGGACTGTTTAACCAGAATATTAATATCATGCAAGGGCGTTTGGCAGCAGAAGAATTACAATATGCAGATGTTGTTATTCAGCCAGATTTAAGAGAAAAAGCACATATTTTTGATGTCAAAGGCCGTGAAGCTACTATGAAATCTGGTATAGATGCAGCTAATGCCAAGCTTTCTGATATTCAGTTTGCTATTGATGAAAAAATAGCTGAACAAAATATGTCTACGGAAGGCTTGAGTGCTCAAAGCCAATAAATAAACGTTAATATTCTGAAAGTTATAAAAAAAGCCCACATAGGGTTTTTTTTATGGAAGTCTAAATCTTCAATTTTTGGAATAAAATTTTTTGTATATTAGAGACATGTTGGATATGCTGAAAACTCTAATGGTTAATATGAAATATTGTTGCCGTTTTTTAAAAATAATTGATTTGTAGTGTATTGAGGCTGACTGGATAAATGATACAGCAACAGGTTAAAAATGGCTTTCCAACATTAGATGATGTTCATGCTGCCGCAGAGCGTTTGGAAGGTTTAGTTGTAAAAACTCCCTTTGTTTTCTCAGAGACCATTTCTAAAACCTTAGGGGCTGAGATGTGGTTGAAATTTGAAAACTTACAATTTACAGCTTCATTTAAAGAGCGGGGTGCTCTGAATAAACTGTTGTGTTTATCTGAGCAAGAAAAGCAACATGGTGTTATTGCAGCTTCGGCAGGCAATCATGCACAAGGTGTAGCCTACCATGCTCAGCGGACAGGTGTGACTGCAACTATTGTAATGCCGAAATCTACGCCAAATGTTAAGGTGCAACGAGTACGTGAGTACGGTGCGCGCGTTATTTTGCATGGGCAGGACTTTTCAGAAGCTGCTGCTGAAATGCATCGTGTTGCACAAGAAGAATCTTTAACGATTATCCACCCATTTGATGATGCTGAAATTATTGCGGGTCAAGGCACCATTGCACTTGAAATGCTTGTGGCTGTGCCTGATCTGGATATTTTGGTTGTGCCAATTGGTGGTGGCGGTTTAATTTCTGGTATTGCAATTGCTGCTAAAGCGATCAATCCAAAAATCAAAATTATTGGGGTGCAATCAGTTGTATACCCAAGTATGGCAAAACTACTTTGCAATTATCAACATGCGGTTTCAATGGGCTCTACTGTTGCTGAGGGTATTGCGGTAAAAACTCCAGGTGAGCTTACGACCCAAGTTGCTAAAGAATATGTTGATGACATTGTCGTTGTCACTGAAGACATGATTGAAGAAGCGATTGCACTATTACTTAATATTGAAAAAACAGTATGTGAAGGAGCAGGAGCGACAGGTATTGCTGCAATTATGTCGCGTCCCGATCTGTTTTTAGGTCATAAATTAGGTGTGGTTCTGTCAGGTGGCAATATTGATACACGTGTTATGGTCTCTGTATTACAACGCCATTTAACCCGTACAGGTCGGATGGTTCGTATTCGTGTTGAATTACCAGATAATCCAGGTGCTTTAGCTCGTTTGACGGCCATTATTGCTGAGCAGGGTGGTAATATTTATGAGCTGCGTCATGAACGCTTTGCGGCAACAAGCCGTGCCAAAGAAAGCGCTGTGAGCGTTGATGTAGAGTTAAAAAGTGCCTCGGACCTAGATTTGCTCATTCAAGCAATGCAATTAGAAGGCTATATTGTTCGTAAAGAAGAGATTTAATCTCTGATATCACTGTGTTATAAAGCTGTATATGGCTCTATCGAGAGTCATATACAAGGTAATTTAAATGGATTAAATTGCCAAAAAAGGGATTAATTTACAAAAAAACGATCAAATCCTTCAATGGAACAGGAAAAACTGACAATTCTCTAAACTTTACCCTTCACAATTTTAAGGTTTAGGTTTTAGTATTCCTTTCATTGTAAATTTGAAGAAATATAGGGATATCCACGCTCAATGTTCAAATCATTTTTTCCATCACCAAGGTATTTTTTTATATCTGCGGTCATTTGGATCGCGCTCAATATGGTGCTCTGGTACTCAGGTGGGAACACATGGGGAACTTTTATCGGCTTTGCTAAGGGCTACCATGATGTTCAACCACCATTAGGTGTGAGCCGTTTTTGGTCTCCCACTTTCTTATGGTTTTATGTTTGGTTTTTAGTCTCTACTGCGCTTTTTGCTGGTTTCTGGAGGACTATATCGAATAACCCTTGGCAACGTTGGTCTGTGTGGGGCTCGGCGTTTATTTTATTCAATATCTGGTTTAGCGTTCAGGTTAGTGTAGCTGTTAATGCATGGTATGGGCCTTTTTATAATCTCATTCAAAGTATGTTGGATCACGGTGGTGGTGATATTAATAAACTTTATATGGGAACAGTTACATTTCTTTTAATTGCGATGGTCGGTGTGACTTTAGCTGTTATTAATGCTTTTTTTGCTAGTCATTATGTATTCCGCTGGCGTACAGCAATGAATGAATATTACACAGAGCATTGGGAAAAGCTTCGTCATATCGAGGGGGCTTCACAGCGTGTTCAAGAAGATACCATGCGTTTCGCCTCTGTTTTAGAAGACCTCGGAGTAAATTTTGTTAAGGCTATAATGGTTTTAATTGCCTTTTTACCTATTCTTTTTGAACTTTCTAAACAAGTTAGAGTACTGCCTATTGTAGGTGAAATTGATCATTCATTGGTCTGGGCTGCAATTGTATGGGCTGTTTTTGGTACTGTTCTATTAATGGTGGTTGGTATTAAATTACCTGGTTTACAGTTTAATAATCAAAAAGTAGAAGCTGCCTATCGTAAAGAACTTGTCTATGGTGAGGATCATGAGGAGCGTGCACAGCCAAAAACATTAAGAGAATTGTTCTCAAGTGTTAGGCTGAATTATTTCCGTTTATATCTGCATTACTCTTATTTTAATTTAGTTAGTATTTGGTATATCCAATTAGATATTTTATATAGTCTAGTTGTTTTATTCCCTTCTATTGCCGCAGGTAAAATGACATTGGGTTTAATTACGCAAATAGGTAATGTTTTTGATAAAGTCCGTGAATCATTCCAATATTTAATTAGTTCATGGAAAACGATTATTGAACTGCTTTCAATTTATAAGCGTTTAAGAATATTTGAGAAAATTTTAGATTAAAAAGTAATCATATCTCTGAAAGATGCCTTGGTTCAAGCCATGGCATCTTTAGAATATTAAGTATTTAGTAGAATAAAAGATTTGGTAAGTTTCTTCGTTTATAATTTTGATTTATATAAAAATATATTTTTGAAAATATTATATTTTCGCGGTATAAAACTTGCTTCTATATTGGTTTTAATTTTGCCATTCGCTTAATTAATAAAAAATAATCACTTTAAGCTATTGTTTTAGATCATTAAATATTTAAATATGAGGTTAAGTCTTTGAAATCTATTTTACTTAAAAGTGCTCTTACGATTGCACTTATGACTTCTGCTAATTTGGTACGTGCGGAATTAGTAACAAATTCTCAAATCAAAAAAATATCAGGTATAGATCAACAATATATTGATTACTCTATTAATGAAAAGAACGATTTTTATTCACATGTAAATGGTATTTGGTTAAAAAATACTGAAATCCCAGCTGATAAAGCAAGTTGGGGAGCTTTTAATCAGCTCCGTGAGTTATCAATCACCCAAGTACATGGAATTGTAGAAGAGCTATCTGGTCAAAAGTGGGTGGATGGTAGTTTAGAGCAGAAAATAGCTACTCTATATGCTAGCTTTATGGATGAAAAAAGTATTGAGAAGCAAGGTGTTAGTCCTCTAAAAAATGAGATAAATCAAATTGATAAATTGAAAAATAAGAATCAAATTGCAATTTTAATGGCACATTTTGCTCGTATTGATGTCAATAGCCCAATACGTCTAAGCATTGAACAGGATATGAAACAATCTACTGAAATGGTGGCTGGGTTGGAGCAAAGTGGTTTGGGTCTACCTGACCGTGATTATTATTTGAAAGATGATAAAAAATTTATTGAAACTCGTGCACAGTATTTAAAGTATATTGAAAAAACTTTAACACTTGCTGGAGACTCGCAAGCCGAGCAACATGCTCAGGAAATCTTAAAACTTGAAACTCAGTTAGCACGAATACAGTGGAGCAACGTTCAAAACCGCGATCTTGCAAAACGCTACAATAAATATAAACTCGCAGATTTGTATAAATTGACCCCTGCATTTGATTGGCAAGGTTATCTAACTGCAACTGAATTAAAAGGAAAAATTGATACTATTCAGGTAAATCAGCCAGACTACTTTCAGGGCTTAAATACAATTATTCAAGATACACCCTTAGATATATGGAAAGCTTATTTTAAATTGCATTTGATAAATAATTTTTCTCCATTACTAAATAGCGCTTTTGTAAATAATAAATTTGATTTTTATAACAAGACACTTCGAGATATTACTGAACAAGAAGCGCGTTGGAAGCGTGGTGTACAGCTTGTTGATAAGATTCTGGGAGATGGTATTGGCAAACTGTATGTTGAAAAATACTTTCCTGCTGAGAAAAAACAACGGATGGAATTATTGGTTCAAAATCTGATTCGTGCTTATGACCAAAGCATTACAGAATTGGACTGGATGAGTCCTGCGACGAAAATACAAGCTCGTAAAAAGCTTTCTCACATGTCAATAAAGATCGGGTATCCAAAAAAGTGGCGTGATTATTCTGGTCTGCACATCGCTAAAAATGATTTAGTTGGAAATATAATTCGTGCAAGTGAGTTTAGATACCAATATGAACTTAATAAATTGGGTAAGCCGGTTGATCGTGATGAATGGTATATGAAACCACAAACGGTGAACGCTTATTACAATCCATCATTGAATGAAATTGTATTTCCAGCAGCGATATTACAACCACCTTTTTTTAATATAAACGCAGATGATGCAGTGAACTATGGTGGTATAGGTGCTGTGATTGGCCATGAAATTAGTCATGGCTTTGATGATCAGGGTAGTCAGTTTGATGAATTGGGCAATATGAGAAACTGGTGGAATGCTGAAGACCACCAGCGTTTTAAAGCTAAAACACAAGCATTGATTGAACAATATAACCGTTATGAACCGATTGCTGGTTATCATGTTAATGGTGAATTGACATTAGGGGAAAATATTGCAGATAACTCCGGGTTAGCAATTGCCTATAAGGCTTATCAAATTGCATTAGATGGTAAGCCAGCCCCTGTAATTGATGGACGGACTGGTGAGCAACGTTTTTATATGGGGTGGGCTCAAGTTTGGCGTGCGAAAACCCGCGAAGCTCAAGCGCTTATCTATTTAAAAACTGATCCTCATTCCCCTGATAAAGTGCGTGGCAATGGAGCTTTAATGAATCAAAAACCATTTTATGAGGCTTTTAAAATAAACGAAGATGATCAGATGTATTTACCACCAGAGAAGCGGGTAACTATTTGGTGATTAAGAAAACCCGCGAAAGCGGGTTTTCTTATTAAGTATTGGATTAGTGCGTTGCATTATAAAAATTAAGGATAGTGCCAACTAAAGACTGCTGCGATTTATCTAAGGTAACTTGAATCTCTTTATAGTTAAAAGTGTCTTCATCATAATATTTGGCAATACCATGGGTTTTATTGTTCACTTGTGGAATTTGATAACTAAAAAAAGCAACTCTTTTAGAGGGATGAACAATATTGATGAGTTTTTTAGAGTCTTTAAATCCGCCAAATTCATTTTCAAGACTTTCTTTTAATAGTTGAGGAAAGTAAAGCGTTGCATTGGGTAAGCCACACCCAACGCAAAATGAAGAATCATAGAGTTCTATTGCTTGTTTGTGGTCTGGACTCATGACTAGAGCAAAACCAGTTCCATTTGCACCTGCATTTGCTTCTACATCTTGCCAGTTACGTGGAACCAGTACTAATCCTGTTTCAGGTAATGCAAGAAGCTTGAGTTGCTTGGCATGTTGAGTATCGAGTTTAAAATTAAAATTGCAGCTTTTAGGTGTGCATTTTTCAAAATCTTTAAGTAAACCATCCTCCATTGGGTTTTGTGCAGTAACGCCATAAAACGGGACTGTAACACCATTTAAAAACTTTGCCTCTCCTAGAGAATAGAACTGATTATCTGCTTTGCGGGTTGCAGCAGAGCTATAAAACTTTGGAAAATGGGGAGTAAAGCTTTTTACTTCTGCATAAACAGTTGAAGTTAGACTGACCAATGCTGTGCATAATAAAAAATTCAGTTTTTTCATTTTTAGAAAGTAATCAATTTAAATCTTATATAAATCTAACATATTCTTTTAAACTAGACGGTAACTCAAAATTTAACGCTATTGTTAACTTCATAATAAAACAGACGTGTAGAGACATGAAAAAATGAAAAATATACTTTCAATTGGTTGTTTGGCAGTAATGAGTTCTTATAGTTTTGCTCAAGAAATCAAAGGTATTTCATTTTCATACCAAGAGTGGGAAATCTCGTGTAGCAATACGGGTACATGTAAAGCCGCAGGCTATCAAAGTGAAGAAAATGGTGATAATCCAGCATCACTTTTATTGGTGCGTAAAGCAGGGGCAAAACAACCTGTGCAAGCTGAATTTGCTTTATCAGACTATGAGCAAAGTTTGCCAGCCAACCAGCTTAAAAATATTCATTTTTATATAAATGGCAAAGATTTAGACGCTGTGACTGTAGATGGTACTGAGTTACCACTTATGGGTAAACTCAACAGCTCGCAAGTCAATGCTGTACTACAGCAATCCAAACAGAAGACTGAAATTGTATTTAAAAATGCACAGCATGAATGGAAAATTTCCGATGCTGGAATGACTGCTGTGTTATTAAAAATGGATGATTTTCAGAGGCGTATCGGAACTGTTGGTGCTTTGGTTAAAAAGGGTAATGCCAATGAAACCAAAGTGCTTATGCCTGAGCCAAAACTACTTGTTAAACGTATTAAGACTTCAAACAAACCTTATTTAACTTTACTGCCTAAAAATAAACAGTATCAAGCAATACACCGTAGTTTGATGGCTGCTAAACCGAATCCGAAAGAAGACGGCTTTTGTGAAGGCGTTTATGGTGGTAATAGCGATGGAGCTGAACCACAGAAAATTGAGTTATATAAACTAACCAATAAGAAAGTTCTGGCGACTACGTTGTGCTGGAGAGGCGCCTATAACGAAGGATATGGCGCTTGGGTGCTCGATGAGTCGTTAAATGGTAAAGCCACGTTTGTGGCTGAATCCGCTTCAGATTTTGATAGCGGTATTATCAGTAGTGCTCAAAAGGGAAGAGGCATTGGAGATTGTTGGGCAAGTGAAGAATGGGTGTGGGATGGCAAAAGCTTTGTACATACTAAGGATATGTGGACGGGTATGTGTAAAGGCTTGGCAGCAGGTGGGGTGTGGGAACTTGATCGAATAGAGTCTGTGGTGAAATAGGTATTTTGCGGTTACAGAGTCATAACAGGTAACTTTAGTGACTCTGTGATAAAAAGAACAGATTGTTTATTGGAGCCAGACCTATGTCACATCATCTTTACGCTATTGTTTGCCGTAAGTTTTCACACCTGAGCCGTTCAATATGTGTGGCTGCTGCTGTGTTGGGGACTACCCAAATTGCGATGGCTGGCCCAACAGTTGATCAGTTAAGTGACTGTTTAGTTAAGGCTACAACGGCTTCAGACAAAACTACTGTACTTCAATGGACATTTACAGCTTTAGCAGCTCATCCCGACTTAAAAGCATTTAGTAATGTAACGCCTGAGCAAAAAGATCAGTTAGACCAAAAACTGGCTCAGGTTTTACAACGTGTGATTGTTGAGCAATGTTCTGCTCAGACCAAAGCTGTAATTCAGGCAGAAGGTGTGAAGGCAGTTGGAGAAGCTTTTCAACAGTTAGGTCAAAGTGCGGGTGAAGATATTGTTAAAGACCCAGCCGTTAAACAACAGTTACAAGGTACATTGCGTTATATCGATTTAAATAAATTAGTGACGACGTTTTTAACGCCAGAAATTTGGAATAAATTAGGAATTACAAGATAAAAATCTAATTTTCTATTTTAGTAATAAAGCCTGCTATCTAAATGCAGGCTTTATTGTTTCTGGGATGAAGAGATCTCTTAGATCGTAATTGTAGCGCCTAAAACTTTCACAAATTGAGCTAACCAAGCTGGATGTGCAGGCCAAGCTGGAGCAGTCACCAAATGTCCATCTGTAACGGCTTCAGTCACAGCAATATCTGCGTATTGTCCACCTGCCAATTTTACTTCGGCCGCACATGCTGGATAAGCTGAGCAGAGGCGGTCTTTTAAAATGTCTGCCGCAGCGAGTAACTGAGCACCGTGGCATACAGCTGCAATTGGTTTTTTCACTTTATCGAATTCACGTACAATTTCGATAACACGATCATTCATACGTAAATACTCTGGTGCACGGCCACCCGGAATCACTAGACCTACATAGTCTTCGGTATTAATGGCATCAAAATCATAGTTAATCGCAAAGTTGTGGCCACGTTTTTCGCTATAAGTTTGCTCGCCTTCAAAATCATGAATAGCCGTCGCAATATGATCACCGTTCTTTTTATTTGGGCAAACAGCATGCACGGTATAACCTAAACCTGTTAAGAACTGAAAAGGAACCATAGTTTCATAGTCTTCGGCATAGTCACCGACCAACATTAGAATCTTTTTAGACATGATTTATCTCTCTTTTTAAAATATAAGTTATCTAAATTATTAATTTAAATTAGCACAATCACTGAGTAATTTTTTAGGAAAAAAGTGCATTCTTTAGTCGAAGGATGCTTTAGACGGATATAAAAAAGCCCCGATAAATCGAGGCTTTTTTTTGAGTTAGCTAATGAAATTAACCAATCAATTTTTTCATTAATTCATTTACTTGAGCAGGGTTGGCTTTACCCTTAGAAGCTTTCATGACTTGACCAACAAGACCGTTAAAGGCTTTTTCTTTACCAGACTTGTACTCTTCAACCATTTTTTCATTGGCTGCAAGTACTTCTTTAATGATCGCTTCAATTGCACCTGTGTCAGTTTCTTGCTTTAAGCCTTTTTCCGCAATAATGTCATCGGCAGATTTACCTTCCGATTCCCACATAAAGCCAAAGACTTGTTTAGCAATCTTACCGCTAATGGTGTTATCAACAATACGAGCAATCATGCCGCCAAGTTGTTCAGCAGAAACAGGAGAGTCTGCTAAGTCTAGGCCAGCTTTGTTTAACGCACCTGAGAATTCACCCATTACCCAGTTTGCTGATACTTTACCTTGCTTCGCACCGCCAGCAGCAGCCACAACAGCTTCATAGAAGTCTGCCATTTCGCGTGAGAGCGTAAGTACGTGAGCATCGTACTCAGTTACACCAAAGTCTGCGATAAAGCGCGCACGGCGAGCAGCAGGGAGCTCTGGAAGTGCAGCGCGAGCAGCTTCAATTTGCTCATCAGCAATAATCACAGGTAACAAATCTGGATCGGGGAAGTAGCGGTAGTCATTCGCTTCTTCTTTAGAACGCATAGAGCGCGTTTCCATTTTGTTTGGATCGAACAAACGAGTTTCTTGGTCGATACTTCCGCCGTATTCCAAAATTTCCATTTGGCGTTCAATTTCAACATTGATCGCTTGCTCAATGAAACGGAATGAGTTGAGGTTTTTAAGCTCACAGCGCGTACCAAAAGGTTGGCCTGGACGGCGTAAAGACACGTTACAGTCGGCACGGAATGAACCTTCGGCCATGTTACCGTCAGAAATACCCAACCAACGTACTAATGTGTGAATCGCTTTGATGTAAGCAACTGCTTCTTCAACCGAACGCATGTCGGGCTCAGAAACGATTTCAAGTAAAGGTGTACCAGCACGGTTTAAGTCAATGCCAGACATGCCTTCAAATTGGTCATGTACAGATTTACCAGCATCTTCTTCAAGGTGAGCACGAGTTACGCCAATACGTTTAGTCGTACCATCCTCAAGTTGGATGTCGATGTGACCTAAGCCTACAATCGGGTTGTCCATTTGGCTAATTTGGTAGCCTTTTGGAGAGTCAGGGTAGAAGTAGTTTTTACGTGCAAATACAGAAGCTTGGTCGATGTATGCATCGATACCCAAACCAAAGCGAATTGCAAGATCAACTACTTTTTCATTCAAAACTGGGAGTACACCCGGCATTGCCAAGTCTACAAGGCTCGCTTGCGTGTTTGGGTCTTGACCAAATTCAGTCGATGAACCAGAGAAAATTTTAGAATTGGTTGCAAGCTGAGTGTGAATCTCGATACCAATAACGACTTCCCAACCGTCAATCAATTTCAACTTTTGAGCTTCAGCCATTATGCATTCTCCTCAGCAATTGCCGCACGTTGAGTATGGAAATCGGTATTTTGTTGGTATTGATGAACAATCGACAACAATTGTGATTCTGACCAGTAGTTACCAATTAATTGTAGGCCTACAGGTAAGCTGTCTTTATCAAAACCAACAGGAGCATTAATCGCTGGTAAGCCTGCTAAGTTCACTGCAAGGGTATAGATATCGCCTAAATACATTTCAGTTGGGCTTAAGTTCGCACCAATTTTATATGCAGTTGTTGGCGCAGCAGGAGCAGCAATCACATCCACATTCTCAAATGCTTTTAAGAAGTCTTGTTGAATCAAACGACGTACTTTTTGAGCTTTTACATAGTAGGCATCGTAATAACCCGCAGAAAGCGCATAAGTACCAATGAGAATACGACGTTGAACTTCTGGACCGAAACCTTCTGAACGAGAGCGTTTGTAAAGATCCATCAAATCAGCTGGGTTTTCACAGCGGTAGCCGTAACGAACACCATCGTAACGTGACAAGTTAGATGATGCTTCTGCTGGCGCGATGAGGTAATACGTTGGAACATAGGCTTCAGTCATGTTGAGGTCGATCTCAACAAGCGTTGCACCCATTTCTTCAAGCTTTTTCAATGATTCTTCAACACGAGCTTTTACGTCGGCATCTAAACCTGCAACGTTAAAGTACTGTTTAGGAATACCAATGCGTAGACCTTTTACAGATGTGTTGTTTAAGTTTGCAACGTAGTCATCAACTTCTTTTTTAACCGAAGTCGAGTCTTTTGCATCGTGACCCGCAATTACATTCATTAAGTAAGCACAGTCTTCAGCAGAGCGTGCCATTGGCCCCGCTTGGTCTAAAGATGATGCATAAGCAATGATCCCGAAACGAGATACACGACCATAGGTTGGTTTTAAGCCCGTTAAGCCACAGAATGATGCAGGTTGACGAATTGAGCCACCTGTATCAGTACCTGTAGCAAAAGGTGCTAAATCAGCCGCTACAGCCGCAGCAGAACCACCTGATGAGCCGCCAGGAACATGGTCAAGTGCCCATGGGTTACTTGTTGCACCAACATATGAGCTTTCAGAAGTTGAACCCATTGCAAACTCGTCCATGTTCACTTTACCTAAAGTGACAAGACCAGCAGCTTTTGTTTTTTCAACAACAGTTGCATCGTAAGGAGAGATGAAGTTGTCTAGTATTTTTGAACCGGCAGTTGTTTTAATGCCTTTGGTACAAAAGATATCTTTATGCGCAAGAGGAATACCCGTTAAAGCTGTTGCATTACCTGCTTTTAATGCAGCATCGGCAGCGTCAGCTTCTGCGAGCGCTTGTTCAGGCGTAACCGTCACGTAGCTTTTTACCAGTGGGTCAATTTTAGCAATACGTTTTAAATAGTGTTCAGTCAGTTCGCGAGATGAAAACTTCGCTTGGCTTAAGCCCTCAGCAAGTTCACGAATTGATAAGCGATGTAAATCAGTCATGAGTAAAATTTCTTTACATTCAAAATAGGGAAGATGGGTTAATTGAGTAAAAGTTATTCAATCACGCGAGGAACAAGATACAAACCATCTTGAGTTGCAGGTGCAACTGCTTGGTATTCATCTCGATGATTGCTTTCAGTTACCACATCAGCACGTAAAGGTTGAGGATTGTCAAAAGGACTTTTCAAAGGTTCTACGCCTTCCGTATCAATGCCTTTTAAGGTTTCCATCATGCCTAAAATTTTATTTAGACTTTGAGCATATTCAGCAGATTGCGTATCATTGAGCGACAATCGAGCAAGATTGGCGATTGCTGAAACTGTTTGTGCATTTAAATCTGCTGAATGCTGTGCATCCGATGTAGACATAACATCACCTAATCAGTATTAAAAATTTTCAAAATATCGTGCGTTATAATAAGCGATTGACTTGTTCAAATCATCACATTTAGTTTAAAGTTGCCACCTTGCATCCACATGAAAGTTTAACTGAGAACGAACCGTGATTCTAAAACGACTAATTGGCTTGTTTTCGCCGGATCTAGCCATTGATTTAGGTACAGCAAATACACTTATTTATGCACCAGGCCGCGGCATTATATTAAATGAACCAACAGTTGTGGCAATTCGTCACAGTGGTTCACAAAAAATTGTTGCTGCTGTAGGTCTAGATGCTAAGCAAATGCTGGGCCGTACGCCTGCGAATATTTCTGCAATTCGTCCAATGAAAGACGGTGTAATTGCGGATTTTGAAGTGACTGAAACCATGTTGAATCAGTTTATTGGTAAAGTTCACGAAAAACGTTTGTTCCCACCTGCACCTCGTGTAGTTGTATGTGTACCATGTAAATCAACTTTGGTCGAGCGTCGTGCGATTCGCGAAGCAGTATTTAATGCTGGTGCCCGTGATGTTCGTTTGATTGAAGAGCCTATGGCAGCAGCAATTGGCGCAGGTATGCCAGTTGAACAAGCATGTGGTTCTATGGTTGTGGATGTTGGTGGCGGTACAACAGAAATTGCAATTATTTCATTGCAAGGTTGTGTCTATGCTGACTCTTTACGCATCGGCGGCGATGTTTTTGATGAGCAAATCATCAATTATGTTCGTAAAGCTCACGGTTGTGTGATTGGTGAAACCACTGCTGAAATTATTAAAAAAGAAGTAGGTATGGCTGTTTCTGATGGTACAACATTAGAAATCGAAGTACGTGGCCGTAACCTTGCAGAAGGTGTGCCTCGTGCAATTACCGTAACTTCTGACGAAATTACTCAAGCCATTTCTGATCCATTACAAAGCATTGTAAGCGCTGTGAAATCTGCTCTTGAGCAAACTCCTCCTGAACTTTCTTCTGATATTGCTGAGCGCGGTATTGTGTTGACAGGTGGTGGTGCGCTACTTCGTAACCTTGACAAGTTATTGGCTCAAGAAACTGGTTTACCAGTCGTTGTTGCTGAAGATCCTCTTACTTGCGTAACCCGTGGTGGTGGTAAAGTATTAGAATTCTTCGACAACCCGAACCATGACATGCTTTTCGTCGGTTAAGTTTAAGGATTAGGCGGTGCAACCGAATATTTTTTCAAGACAGCCGCCATCTTTCCGCTCGTTCATTATTGCGGTCGTTACATGTTTGGTTGTGCTGTTCTTTGATTGGCGCATGCCTTATGTAATTCAGCCAGCAAGGGATGTCTTGTACGCTGCATATAACCCAATTTATGCATTGGCTAGTTATCCGGTACTGTCGAGAGAATGGCTGAATCAACAAACAAAATCTGAAGCACAACTGCGTCGTGAAAATACAGCGATGCAGGCTGAGCTTTTACAAGCTCAAGTCCGCTTACAGAAACTTTCTGAACTGTCAGCTGAAAATACCCGTTTACGAGGCCTTCTTGATACACCGTTAATTATTGATGGTCGTATGGAAATTGCCGAAGTGATTGGGACAGATGCAGACCCATTACGCCATATCATCATTATTAACCGAGGCTCTACGGACCATCTAAAGGTCGGTCAAACGGTTCTGGATGATAAGGGGATTATGGGGCAGATTATTAATGTATACCCTCATAGCTCACGTGTGATGTTGTTATCAGATAAAGAACATTCACTGTCGGTACGTCTTGAGCGTACTGGAATGCGGGCGATTGTTTCTGGTACAGGCGATTTGGGCCGTTTAAAAATGGAATATGTCCCGACCAGTGCGAATATTCAGGTGGGTGATAAAGTGTTTAGCTCAGGCTTGGGTGAACATTTCCCAGCAGGTTACGCAGTGGGTACAGTTGCCAAAATAAAACGCCATAATTCAGGTGAGTTTGCTGAAATTGATGTAACACCATCAGCACAATTAGCAACAGGCCATCATGTAGTTGTACTTTTCTCTGAATCATTAGCGAAGGAGCAGCCATATGCCGATCGCTAAACTTAAACGAGAAAAGCGTAAAGACCCATTATGGGGAATTATTCTCTCCGTTATTGTGGGTTCTGTACTCATGGTTTATCCGCTATCTTATGATATTTCAGGATGGCGGCCACTATTCATGTTGATGATCATGCTATTTTGGGTAGTATGTCAGCCAACATGGTGTGGGGTCTGGTTTGCATTTGCGATGGGGATTTTTACAGACTTACTGCTTGATGCGCCTTTAGGGCTCAATGCCTTAAGTTTTGTAATTGTGACTTTTCTTACCCGTTTTTTAATTCGGGAACGCCGTATTTTAACTTTTGTTAATTTATGGACGATAGCAACGCTGGTCATTATTGCCCATTTAGCATTTATGTGGGTAACACAGACGATGGGTGGAATTCATTTTTCGATTGCTAGACATTGGCAACCTTTGATGACAAGTATCATCACGTGGCCAGTCGTCTATTATTGTTTGGCAAAATGGCGCATATAGTTTTAGCATCTAGCTCTCCTCGTCGGAAGGAGCTGTTGCAACAGCTAGGCTTAGATTTTGAAATCTATAGTCCTGACATTGATGAGTCTGTTCATGAAAATGAGCTGGTTCATCATTATGTTGAACGGTTGGCTAGAGAAAAAGCTCAGACTGTATTGAAGCTTTTTCCAGAAGCAATTGTTATTGCTGCCGATACAAGTCTGGGACTTGATGGTCAAATTATTGGTAAGCCTGAATCGAAAAGTCATGCCTTTGAAATCTGGAAACAATTATCTGGACGTTGGCATGATGTGTTTTCTGGACTGTGCGTTGCGACTCAACAACAGATGTTAAGTCAGGTAGTGCAAACACAAGTTGAGTTTCAGCGCCTGACTACACAGGATATGGAAGATTATTGGACCACGGGTGAACCTGTTGGAAAAGCGGGTGGATATGCAATTCAAGGAATTGCCTCGCAATATATTCCCCAAATTCAAGGAAGTTATAGTAATGTTGTAGGACTTCCTTTATACGAATTTGCACAGTTATTCAAAAGAGTAAAGACATAAGGGGTTGTTATCATTCTTCATTGAATAGCATTGTCGATGAACACTAGACAACGTTAAAGTTAACAGCTTCTCTGACTCTTTAATAAAAATTTTATAATGCTTTGAGTTTATGTATGTCAGAAGAACTACTTATTAATGTCACGCCTATGGAGTGTCGGGTGGCATTAATCGAAAATGGAACTGTTAATGAACTGTATGTCGAGCGTACAGTTAAACGCGGTCTAGTCGGCAATATCTACAAGGGTAAAGTTGTACGAGTGCTTCCGGGCATGCAAGCTGCCTTTGTTGATATTGGTTTGTCTCGAACAGCCTTTTTACATATCAACGATATGGTTTGGCCTCGTTCACAGCCTACCCCAAATGTCTTTGAGCTATTACATCCTGGGCAAACCCTTACTGTCCAAGTAATGAAAGATATGTTGGGCACAAAAGGTGCACGTCTAAGTACAGATCTTTCAATTCCTTCTCGCTATTTGGTTTTAATGCCATATGGCAACCATATTGGTGTTTCGCAGCGTATTGAGTCTGAAGAAGAGCGAGATCGTCTGCGTAATATTATTGAAGGTATTCAATCTGAGCATAATTTACCTGGTAGCGTGATTGTCCGTACGGCTGCAGAAGGGGTGGATGAGGCAGAAATTGCTCAGGACATGTGCTATCTGAGCAAATTGTGGGAGTACATTCAGCGTAAGCAGACTGACGTTGCTGTTCCTTCTTTAATTTTTGAAGAACTTCCATTACCTCAACGTATTATTCGCGACTTAGCAAGCGAAGAAACTGCAAAGATTTATGTAGATTCGCGAGAGATTCATGCAAAACTGCTTGAGTTTGTAGATGAATTTGTCCCGAATATGAAGAGTCGCCTCATCCATTATCCGGGTGAGCGACCACTATTTGATCTTTATAATGTTGAAGAAGATATTCAAAAAGCCTTACAAACTCGCGTAGCTTTGAAATCGGGCGGTTATCTGATGATCGACCAGACTGAAGCCATGACAACGATTGACGTTAATACAGGTTCATATGTAGGTGGTCGTAGTCTTGAAGACACGGTTTTTAAAACTAATATGGAGGCGACTCAAGTTATCGCGCGTCAACTTAG
This sequence comes from Acinetobacter sp. LMB-5, assembly GCF_001541635.1. Taxonomy (NCBI): domain Bacteria; kingdom Pseudomonadati; phylum Pseudomonadota; class Gammaproteobacteria; order Moraxellales; family Moraxellaceae; genus Acinetobacter; species Acinetobacter sp. LMB-5. The sequence goes on from NZ_LRDR01000008.1 coordinate 170,929, forward strand.
ACTGCGTAATTTGGGGGGGATTCTCATTATTGATTTTATTGACATGCAAGAAGCAACTCACCGTGAAGAGGTGATGCGTCAGTTCGAGAAAATGCTTGAGCGAGATCACGCGAAGACCAAAATTACTCAAGTGTCAGAACTTGGTCTGGTCGAAATGACGCGTAAACGAACTCGTGAATCATTAGAACACTTGTTATGTGAATCATGTCCAACATGCCAAGGGCGTGGTTTTGTCAAAACAGCGGAGACAGTGTGTTACGAAATATTTCGTGAGATATTACGTTATACCCGCGCATTTGAGTCAACGAGTGGCTTTACTGTTGTTGCCCATCCTTCTGTGATTGACCGATTATTAACAGCAGAAGCACCAGCAGTAGCCGATTTAGAGCATTTTATTAACCGTGTTATTAAATTTCAGGTCGAAAATTTATATACGCAAGAGCAATACGATATCATTTTAAGCTAAAGTTGTAACAAGATATCGCTTAATCCTTGTTACAACTGAAATTTTACTTTCATTCATGAATTTTAAATACTACTTACATACAGTAGCCCTAGACGTTCTCCCTATTAAACGTCTTAGCAAACAATAAGAGGTATAACCCATGAATGTAAGTGAAAACTTAATTAGCAACGGTCTTAAACATGTTTTAGAAAGCACGCCAGTAAATAGCTGCTATATGTTGAATGACCAAGGTAAAGAAGTACCAATCACAACTGCAATGATTCGTTCAGTATGTCATCAGTTGCTTAACCAGTGCCGCACAATCAAAAAATAAGGGGCCAATTCAAAGCCCCTTAATTTTCTAACTTGCTGAATGATGTTTCAGCTGTTTCTCTACAATAATTTCTTCAAAACGTTGAATCTCATCTTCTAAATGAGTCAAAAGGTTTTGCATTTTTGGCAAAGCATTTCGACAAGCTGTTAAGCCAACTTCAAGCTTATCTAAATAACTGGTCATGGTAATGTTTAGAGCTTGTCCATCCATGACAATCGAAGCAGGGTAGAGCGCATCTAATTTCGCGCCATTCCAATAAAGCGGCTCACGTGGTCCTGGTACATTGGAAATCACTAAATTGAACGCCTGACGCTTAGGAAGCATTCCTGACATGATGTTTAATCCTGCCGGACCATAAACTACCGCACTATAGTTTAAAATTTCATTCGCAGTCATGCGGCTAAAGCGTTGCTTTGAATTTTGCATGCTGCGACGAATGATTTCTAGGCGTTCTAACGGTTGGTCTTTATGAGTTCCTAAATTTGCCAGAATCATGGTAATTCGGTTACTCATGTCAGAATCATCTGTACGTAATGAAGCTGGAACCATGGCAATAAGTGGTTTCTTAGGTAAGCTATTTTGACTAATCAAATATTCACGTAAAGCACCAGAACATACTGCGAGTACAACATCATTAATTGTTACGCCTAATACTTTTGAAATCTTTCTAAGGCGGCTTAATTCAAAGGATTGGGCCGCAAAGCGACGTGAAGCACTCACTCTTTGGTTCAAAATAGAAACTGGCGCCTGAAAAGTAGAAACATAATCAGGATTTTTACCCATTTCCTTGAATATTGTTTGAGATAGCTCGTGCATGACTTTGGGAGCTATGTCGAGTTGAGATTTAATACCGCCTAAAATACTTTTAATTTTACTAGTACTTCGAGTTGGTACTTTTAGACGCTTAGCTCTTTTGCTCTCAACACACCATAAAGGAACAACATGTTTCTCTTCTGGTGTTTTTGATAGAGATTTCTCGATCAAACGCATACCAGCAACACCATCTACCATTGCATGATGGATTTTAAAATACATGGCAAAACGATTGCCTTCGATTCCTTCAATAATGTCACAAGTCCAAAGTGGCTTTGCACGATCAATTAGTGAACTATGCTGCTGTGAAATATACACCAGAAGTTCACGAATACGGCCAGGATGAGGCAAAGCAATGTGGCGAAAGTGATGATCGATATCGAATTCTTCATCTTCATCCCAAAATAAACCACTTAAGCGGTTATTGAACGGAGGAATAGGAATGCTCTTTGAGCGTTTAATATCTTCTACTAAATCATGTACAAAGGTTTCTGGTGCATTTTCAGGAATTTCAAATAAAAATAATCCACCGACATGCATGGGTTGCTGTCTTTTTTCAAGTGACAGAAAAATGAAATCAATTGGGTGTAATGGACGCATAAATCATTGTGCCTCATGCATTTTTCTAAGAAGCCCTTATATGAGCTCTTATTAGAATTATAGAACCGTAAAATTAAGTATATAGCGTTTAGAGTAGAGAAAATATGACTTTGTGTACGGAACATGACATAAAAAAAACCACTGATTTGCCAGTGGTTTTTTGATATCCAATTACTTTTTCATATTACCAGCATGTAAGCCACACTCTTTTTGAGTGGCTTCTTCCCACCACCAGCGTCCTTCACGCTCATGTTGATTTGGTAATACAGGTCGCGTACATGGTTCACATCCAATAGAAACAAAACCACGCTCATGAAGAGGGTTATATGGAATTTCCATCATACGGATGTAGCTCCATACCTCAGCACTTGTCCAGTTCGCTAGAGGATTATATTTAATGAGTTGCTTACCTGGGCCAGAGAAACCTGCATCAGCTTGTACTACAGGAATCTCTGTACGCGTACCTGGGCTTTGATCTTTACGTTGACCCGTAATCCAGCCATCTAAAGTCGCAAGTTTTTTACGTAAAGGCTGAACTTTTCGAATACCACAACATTCTTGATGCCCATCTGTAAAAAAGCTGAATAAACCTTTTTCGTTTACCATGTTTTGAACAGCGTCAGATTCAGGGAAACAAATTTCGATATTGATATTGTAATGTTTACGAACAGTTTCAATAAATTGATAAGTTTCGGCATGCAGGCGGCCCGTGTCGAGACTAAATACACGGAAAGGTTTACCTAAGCGTGAAGCAATATCAATTAACACAACATCTTCTGCTCCCGAAAACGAAATTGCAATTTCACCTTGTTGGCTTAAGGCAAGTTCTAAAATTTCTCGAGGGCTTTTGGTTGCATATTCAGCAGCAAGAGCATCTACGATATCAATAGTCGGAATAACGGTCATGTGTGTTCCTGGCAAAAGGCTTGGGCGCATTGAGTTATGAAAAATATTCTAAAGGATAGTTGATAAAGTGCTTAGCACTTTAATTTCGATCCTTATGAATAAAATTGATTTGATCAATAACAACGCAAAACTGAAAATCTTAATGGTATGATACAGCAATTTTTAACCAACGTTGGAAGCATTCATGGAAATCGTATGCCTAGATCTTGAAGGGGTTTTAGTTCCTGAAATCTGGATCAATTTCGCTAAAAAAACAGGGATTAAAGAACTCGAAGCAACAACTCGTGATATTCCGGATTATGATGTTTTAATGACTCAGCGTCTTAATATTTTAAAACAACACGGTTTAGGCTTAAATGATATTCAAGAAGTCATTGCTGAGATGGGGCCATTACCGGGAGCAAAAGAGTTTGTTGAATGGGTGAGTACGCATTTCCAACTTGTGATCTTGTCAGATACCTTCTATGAATTTGCGCATCCTTTAATGAAGCAATTAGGGTGGCCAACAATTTTCTGTCATAAGTTAGAGACAGATGAAGAAGGTATGATTACCGCTTATAAACTACGTCAACCAGATCAAAAACGTGAGTCTGTTAAAGCATTGCATGGCTTGAATTTCCGTGTAATCGCAGCTGGCGATTCGTATAACGATACAACCATGCTTGGTGAAGCGGACCATGGTTTCTTGTTTGATGCACCTGCAAATGTGATTGCCGAATTTCCTCAGTTTCCAGCTATCCACGGATATGATGCATTAAAAGAAGCAATCCGTTCAGTTTCACAGCGTACAATCCCAGCTTAAAAATAAATAATAAAAAAGGCGCTTTAAGCGCCTTTTTTATATACATAATTTTTTAAACTTAGAATTTATAACCAAGTTTTAAACCATAAGCGATAGCGTTGTTATCAGAGAATTCTGCAACATAGTAGTCATCGCTACCAGCTTGGGCACCAGTTTGAGCTTTTGCATCACCCAACCAGAAATATTTTACACCGCCAGCAATAAATGTTTGTGGAGTAGGGCTGTATTGAACACCTACGCCTACGTTCCAGTAACCTTCAGTTGGACCTAAAGTTGTTACAGGATTACCTGCGCCAGAGTCCCAACCTACCGAAACGTTACCCGCCCACTTGTCGTTAAGTTTACGACCTACACCGGCATTCACAGACCACTGGTCATCAGAATATTCAACTAGATTAAAGCCATTTGGTCGGCTAGGAGTTGCTATTGGACCTACAGCTTCTGATACTTTGCCAAATTTATATGGACGAATTGCGAAATCTTTCCAATTTACCCAGCGTACATTCGCAAATGCGACTGTGTTTGCCATAATCCCTGTCTGGAAATCAAGGTTTACAGACTGAGGTGTAGTAATTGTAGTCTTGCCTTCTAATTGGTTAGCAGCAATAGCCTTGCCAATTGTTTGTTGAATCGCTCCAGCTTGGGCAGGAGTTAACTGACCAGCTGCAACTAATTGTCCAATAGTTGATCCAAGTGCTCCAGCATTGGCTGTAATTGAATCTGCAAGTGCAATTGTTTCATCTGCATTAATTTTATGGTCAATTTCTGAGCGGTATGTAATCGATGCCTTAAGTGCAATTTCTGGAATTTGGAAAGCGGCCCCAGCTAACCAGCCAGCTGCTCCATCTTCAGGAATTGAAGCGTCATAGCCATTATATAGGCTATATGCAGAACCTCTTAAATGAACATTTCCTTTAATCGTTTGGTATACACCGCCACCATAAAAGTTAAAATTTTCAGTGGGTTGGAATCCAAAGATCATCGAAATATTTTGGGTGTCAACCTCAACAGAAGTAGCACCTTGAGTTCCGCCTAAAGCACCTGTTGTAATTGGTAAAGTGCCAAGAATTGGATCTGATGGGCTTGCTACAAAAGCATTATTACCAGAATATTGTGCATCGGCTCCAAATGGTTGATCGTATAGTAAACCAAAAGAGAATTTATCAGTAAGTTGTAGTTTTAAGGCTGCGCTTGGGAAGTAATAATCTTCTCCCATATCACCAATATTACGACCTGTTTTGATTGTACCGGCTTCCTTACCAGCTACATCTGGGTCTAAAACAGAAATTCCAGCTTCAAAGTAATTACCAGGCTGCAAAAATGCAGAGATAGATTGTCCAGAGCGATCCAATGCTGCTGCAAAAACCCCAGTTGCAGGCAGCGTTGCTAAAATCATTGCAGTGCTCAGATGTTTTAATTTCATTTTAATCTTTCCTTGAACTTCAAGACATTTTTTTAAAAGTAACAGAGTTAAACCGTTTAAACTGTGTTGCCTTCAAAGCTCCTAATTACAAGTAATAGAAGCTTTGATAACTCCATGTAACAAAAATAGCATAATTAAAATAAGAGTAAATCTATTGTATGAACTGGGCAGTACTCATTTTTTATACAAAATCTGTCAATAATGGATGAAATATGAAGGAATATTTGCATTGTTAAATTAATTTAATTAATTGATATTTATATTTTTTATGTATCAGTAATGGTCTTTATTTTTATGACATTTTTGTCACAAATCCAAGAAAAATGGTCAAAGATTTTTTTGTAAAAATATGAATTAAGTGATTATGAAATGAGTATTGGTTGTCATTTTTAGTTGATAAGTCTAGTTTCTCTACATCTGTATATTATTGATTCAATTTTATATTCTTAGCCTTATAAAAAAAATTGCCTTAATTTTTTTACCATTTGATCTATTTTTTGAGCGAATTTGGATTCTATATTTGAAAGTTATATGCGATAAAAAAACCGAAAATAACAATCTAGATTCGGTTATTTAACTTTTATAGCTAAAACATAGCATTAGATTGGATATAGTTTTTCATCAAATTGCTCAAGCTTTGGAAATGTTAATGACTCAAGCTGGTCCAAATGAGTAAGGTAGATTACATAGTCTTCAAGAAGGGTTTCTCGTGCTTCTTGGCTAATATAAGGTAAATGGTAAGCAATGAATGGAGGCAGGACTTCAAAACCAGCATATGCCAAAGTACCACGTTGAATCGGAGATAAATAATTTTCAATTGGACCATGAATAGAGTTTTCTCCAAACATGTGTGTTCTACCACCGAGTGTTAAACACAACATCGCTTTTTTACCTACCATGCCGCCGTGGTTGTAAAATCGTTTGCCTCCATAAAAAAGCCCTGAGACAAATACGCGATCAATCCAACCTTTTAAAATTGCTGGCACAGATGTCCAATAAAGTGGGAAATTTAAAATGACTAGATCTGCTTTTTTTACCTTTTCAATTTCTGCTTGAATATCTGCAGCTAGAAGTTGATTTTTGCTGGCATTTCTTTGTTCAAGTGCATAGTTAAAATAATCAGGCTGATTAAGCTCTAAGAAATCCTCTTTAGATGCAATAGGGTTAAATTGCATCGCATATAAATCTGAAATTTCTACGCTGTGCCCCAATTTTTCTAAGGTTTGCTTAGCTATATTTTTTAGAGCAGTAGTGAAAGACTGCGGTTCTGGATGAGCATGGACAATTAGAATGTTCATAGGGGAGGACCTGTATTCTTTTCAGAAATTGTGCTGTCTAGTGCAATTCAGCGGATTTTGTTTTGAATAACTATGCATCAATTTAAAAGCATGGCATAGTTCATGAACTGACAGTTTTTACCATTTCGCGCCATTTTATTTTGCTCATATGGGTTGCTCATGAATCCAGAATTACCCGGAACTTATATTAATTTAATCGTTGAGACCGTTAAGCGGTGCGGTGTCTCTGGTGAGCAGCTTTTAAATGGAAGTGGAATAACCTTAGACCAATTAGAAAAGCCTTACTGGTATGTTGAGTTCAACATCTTAAATCAGCTTATTGAACGGGCGATTGAGTTATGCAAAGAGCCAGCATTAGCAGGGTATTTAGCTTTAAGCATGACGGCTTCATGTTATGGTTCAGTCGGAATGGCTGCCATAGTTTCTCCAAATTTAGGAGAAGCGCTAAAAATACTTGAACAATTCATTGGTTCACGTTGTAAGGTTTTCAAACCAGAATTAAAACAAGAAAATAATGATGCATGTTGGTCAATTCATCAGCCCGTCAATGCATTTCAGCTGAGCCCCAATGCCAACATTTTTTTATTAGTCGGTTTTGTCCAAATTGCGAAAAAATTAACAGGGCTTTCTCATTTGGGAAAAGTTGAATTACAAATGCCCGAGCCGATAGGTTTTGACCAAATCAGTCATCAACTGGCTGTGACTTGTTTATTTAACCAAAAGCGTAATCGTTGGATATTTCCAAAAGAGTATTTAGCACAACCTGTATTAACGGCAGACCCAATGCTAGCGCCGTTATTAAATGCGCAGTGCAAGCGGGATATAGAGAAATTAAACTTAAAAAGTGGTTGGAAAGGGCAAGTCAAACAAGTGGCCGAAAAATTGCTTATGAATGGGAATATTGAGGCATTAAAAGTTGGGCAAGTGGCTCATATCATGAATATGTCGGAGCGAACTCTGCAACGCTATTTAGCTCTTGATGATACTAGTTTTACGCTCTTGGTAGACTCACTGAAAAAGGAGCATGCCCAGAAACTTTTAGCTCAAAATAACATGTCGATCGAAAAAGTCGCTTTAATGCTAGGTTATGCCGAGACTTCTCACTTTACCCGTGCATTTAAGCGGTGGATGGGAGTGACGCCTAAATATTTCCAAACCAAACATAAGATGGATGATTTAAGTTAAAAGGCCACAAATTTAATTTCATGGCCTTTCATTTATGATTTGAGTCAATTAATTAGATTGTTCTGGCTTAGATGAGAGTGAATCAATCACTTCAAAATAGCTAGGTGGTGCTGGAACATGGCGGCGCGCTCTCAATAGACGATGCATACGCGGCAGTTTGAAGTAGGGCACCGAAGCCATTAAATGGTGTTCCATGTGGTAATTGACATGAATAGGCGCCACAAAACTTCTAGCAATCCAACCTGCACGTGTTGTTCGTGTATTGGTTAAAGCCGTATTACTCGTTTGCATACCTGCATGTTCGGCCATTGAGCGAATTCTTAAAAATAATGGAAACGGTGTTAAATAAGCTAGGGGCCATAACCAATAAAACCGTTGTTGACCAAAAGCTTTTAAAACACCATAGAGAGCTACATTGGTTGCAATGGCACCACTACTGTTTTTTATAAGACTTTTGGCATAGTCAACGAAATCTTTATTGCTTCGATCTAACCAGACCTGATCATTGGCAACAGTCCATTTCATTAGATCTAGATCCATTAACACTCGACCAAAGCTAAACTTTAATCCTGTCATACCTGTTAAGTCGCGTAAAAATTTACGAGTAAGCGATTTTTTATTTACAGGAAAACCAGAAACTAACGAAAGATCGGGGTCATCTGGAGTAGAGGTTTTTGCATGATGACGGACATGATGTACGCGGTATTTTTGTAAATCATTCCAGATTGGACGGGCGCATAGCCATTCACCTACAAAGTCATTTATTTTCTTATTTTTGAACAAGCTTTTATGAGATGCATCATGCATCAAAATTGCTAGACATAACTGGCGACCCGCCAATATGGCCAAAGCTAGCATACAAGCAAGTAATTTGCCCCAGCTAGGTAAGTAATCCCACATCATGATTAAGCTTGCAAATGTTCCGCCAATAACAGCCCACGTACTTGCAACAGCCCAAGCACCGTATATGTCTGAGGGTTGTGTGAGTTCTTGTATTTCTTCTCTGCTAAATAGATCGGTCACACTCACTTGTGCATTCATTTTTATTCTCCCAAATCAGATTTTGGTATCCATATCTTATATTACAAATATATTCATAAAATTGTAAAAAGTGAAATATTTGTTTGTAAAAAAATAAATCGCCCTTTAGTGGGCTAATTCATTTTCATAAAGTTTCTGCCATAGCTTTTGTCCAATCGAATCGAGCTGTTGTACATTTTGAGCAAACTGATTGCGGGCATGTTCATCAACAAATGGAGAAGGCAGTAGAGGATCATTCATGAGTAAGGTAATTGTTTCACGTCCTAATAACAAAGCTTGGGTAGCAGCCTCATTTAAGGATAGATTTTTATAGTTCAAAAGCCATTCTTGAATATCTTGACTATACATTTCATAGTTCTTTTCAAGCTGTTTGGTATCCCACAAAGAAGGAATTAACGAAACTGTTTTTGCGTCAAATTTTTGAATAATAGAAATTTTAGCTTCATTTTCAAGACCCGCTAAAATGAGCTCTTCACATGTTTTTTCAAAGCTATACGCTAAATTATCTGGACGTATATAAATTCCAGTTTCGAGTTCTCTAAAACCAAATTGACGTAAAGCGTGTTCTCTCTTTTTTAAAGCGGTTCGATCAATACGACCTAATGTCCCCGTAAATACTGCCAGATAGTGTTGTTGCCATTCTTTAGTCTGCTTAATGCCATTTTTACGATTCAAAATGACTTTTGCCCATTCTTTGGTTGATGGCGAAAGTTGATAAATACCGCGTTCTACACTTTCTATCATGCCTTCATTTAATAGCCGAGTCGTAGCCACACGTATACCGTTGTCACTCATATTAAAAAGTTTAGCGGCAATTAATATTTGTCTAATCGTGAGCTGAGGGTAAGCAGAGGAAAGAAATAAATCGATAATGAGATGGCGTGCATTAATTTTGGTATTTTTCATTCAGATTGAATTTTTGAGATGACCTGCATTTGATCAGAATAATATCATGTTTTTTTAAGGACTTTTTAAGATCATTTTGTAGAGTACGTAAAGGTAAAAAGCTTTGTCTATAACAAGAAAAACTTTGGCAGTTCTTAACCAAGTTTTATCTTTTTACGATAGTTAACCCAAGTTTGTCATCATGATGTGATACATTATCGCACTTTAAATAAACTGCCTTTAACTAGGGGCAATAACCACAAACGTTAGAAATGATCTGATATTGAACATGTGTTAAGTCTAATTTGAGACTTACCAATTTCGATAAAACAAATTTTAGGTCGTTCTAATGATTAACTTTCTTTGAGCAAGTTATGGAAAATTTTGAAGTTATAAAAGCACTGTTTTTAGGCTTTGTCGAAGGCTTAACTGAATTTTTACCCATCTCGAGTACAGGCCATTTAATTTTATTTGGTCATATTATCGATTTCCACTCAGACGGCGGTCGTGTATTTGAGGTCGTAATCCAGTTAGGTGCTATTTTGGCAGTGTGCTGGTTATACCGACAAAAAATTATTAACTTGATTAAGGGATTCTTTAGTGGTGATGTGGAGTCACGTCATTTTGCGATTAGTGTGCTTATTGCATTCTTTCCAGCAGTCATTATTGGTGTTCTAGCTGTCGACTTTATTAAAAGTGTTCTATTTAGCCCAATTGTGGTTGCGATTGCCTTAATTGTCGGTGCCCTTATCATTTTCTGGGTGGAATCTAGACAGTTTGAACATAAGACCCTAGATGCAACTAAAATTACTTTTAAACAAGCGCTTTTAGTAGGTCTTGCTCAGTGTGTGGCGATGATTCCGGGAACTTCACGTTCAGGCGCAACAATTGTAGGCGGAATGTTTGCAGGTTTATCACGTAAAGCTGCTACAGAATTTTCTTTCTTCCTTGCTATGCCGACCATGTTGGGCGCTGCGACTTTTGACTTGATTAAAAATGCTGACGTACTTACCTCAGACAATATGGTTAATATTGGGGTAGGTTTCGTTGCTGCTTTTATTGCCGCGCTGTTTGTTGTAAAAGCATTAGTACTGTTTGTAGAACGTCATACGTTACGTGTATTTGCTTGGTACCGAATTGTACTTGGCGTAATTATTTTGATTGCAGCAATGTTCTTTAATTTATCGGCTTAAATAATCTGATGAAGTGAAAAACCTAGAATGCTCTAGGTTTTTTTATGCCTAAAAATTGATTTGAATTGCCTATTTATACAAAGTAAACGTAAGACAGATGTTTTCATTTTAGGTTCATTGTTATATTGATTATTAGATTACTTCTCACAATAAAACTATGCCGCAAAATCATCTTACAGAACATTTGGTCGATGCATTTTTGCACTTGGCTCCAGCAGAAGGCCTCTATCCTACTTTTATCTCTAACATCACTTTGATGCGTGTAGATCATTCCACACCACCTATTGCCGTGCTGCAAGAACCCTCAATTGTTTTAGTGATACAGGGGGTAAAGCGAGGATATATTGGTAAAGAAATCTTTCAGTTTCAACAAGGTCAGTGTTTATTTATCTCAATTGCAATACCGTTTGATTGCGATACTGTGGTTGAAAATAATGAACCAATGCTCGCGATAGCCATAAAATTTGAACCACAAATGATGACTGATCTCATTACTAAAATGGATAAACAGCAACAAGTGGTTACTGAAGATGCTCATTCAGAAGATTTAAAATTAAGCTGCGGGCTTAGAGTGATTGACATGAATGAGACTATTTCAGAGGTTGCTCTACGATTACTCAATTTACTTCGCTCTAAACAAGATACTTTTATATTGGGTGAGCAAGTTAAAAGAGAATTGGTTTATCGTGTGGTGCAGGCTTCAGGCGGCAATCTAGTCGAGAGCTTATCTGCTATGGCAAGTCGAAATGGCGTGATTTATACCATTTGTGAAATTATTCAACGTGATTATTATCATAACTTAACGGTTCAAGAATTAGCGAAACAAGCGGGCATGAGCATCTCGCTTTTTCATCAAACTTTTAAAAAGGTGACGAATTATTCGCCCTTACAGTACATCAAAATTACTCGGTTACATAAGGCACGTGAGTTAATCACGAACAATAAAATGGGAGTCGCAGAAGCCGCCTATGAAGTTGGATATGTTAGTGCTTCACAATTTAGCCGAGAATTTAAACGACTGTTTGGCATTCCACCCAAGTCCTCAATTATTTAACGTAGATTAGTATTTTTAGATATAAATCAAACATGGAGCATTTTATGACCCTTCCAACAACCATGAAAATTATTGAAATTACGGCTCCGGGTGGACCTGAGGTTCTAAAAGTTCAAGATGCTAATATTCCAGAACCTCAAGCAGATGAAGTCTTAATTGAGGTAAAGGCTGCAGGAATCAACCGCCCTGATGTATTGCAGCGTATGGGTTTATATCCTATGCCTAAAGGTGTTACTCAAATACCTGGACTTGAAGTCGCTGGTGTTGTGGTTGCTGTAGGTGACGAAGTAGATCAATTCAAGGTTGGCGATAAAGTTTGCGCCCTAACAAATGGCGGCGGTTATGCAGAATATTGTGCGGTAACTGCAACTCAAGTATTACCAATACCTGAAAATTTATCATTTACTCAAGCTGCTGCGATTCCAGAAACATTTTTTACAGTTTGGGCAAATCTATTTGATATTGGCCGTTTAAAGAAAGATGAAACCGCACTGATTCATGGTGGGGCAAGTGGTATTGGAACCACAGCTTTAGCCATTTGCCACGCTTTGGGGATTAAAACTTTTGCTACGGTTGGTAGTGAAGATAAAGTTGAAGCACTCTCAAGTTTAACGACAGCAATTAACTATAAAACCCAAGATTTTGAGCAAGAAGTTTTGAAACATACTCAAGATCAAGGTGTTGATGTTATTTTGGATATTGTGGGTGGTTCTTATTTCACAAAAAATTTAAATCTATTAAAACGTGATGGCCGACTGGTCATTATTGGTTTTATGGGTGGACGAATCGCAAAAGAATTTGATTTACAAAAACTGATTTTAAAGCGTGCCACAATTACGGGCTCAACGATGCGAGCACGTAATAGCCAAGAAAAAGCCCAGATTGCCCAATCTTTGCATGAGCATGTGTGGCCATTATTGGCTCAAGGTAAATGTTTACCGCAAATCTATAAAACGTATGCTTTTTCAGATGTACAAAGTGCTCACACATGTATGGAACAAGGTGATCATATCGGAAAGATCGTTTTAGAAATGAATGCGTAACGCTGTAATCATTGAAGTTTGGGCGAACGACAGGTTCGCCTAAACTGAATTTTATAATTCTAGATTCTGCCTATTTCTCTATAAAAATTGCCAAATTCTATTGGCAGATTGCACCAGTTCCATAACTTCACCTATAAATTGAGTAAGAAATAACAATTGGTTTTTACCTTATTATTTCTTTCCATACTGATGAAAAAGGATAGTAACAATGAATACCGCAAATATTGATGATAAAAATCCTACTCCAGATTTGGCTGAAGATAATGCCTTTTTCCCATCACCTTATTCACTAAGCCAATATACTGCTCCTAAAACTGATTACGATGGCACGACTTACCCAACGCCGTATACAGGCAATAAAAAAGTTTTAATGATTGCAACTGATGAGCGTTATATCCAGATGCAAAACGGTAAGTTCTTCTCAACAGGTAACCATCCTGTAGAAATGCTTTTACCGATGTTTCATTTAGATAATGCTGGCTTCGAAATTGATATTGCGACACTTTCAGGAAATCCAGCCAAACTTGAAATGTGGGCAATGCCAAAGCAAGAACAAGTGGTGTTAGACACCTTTCAGAAATATGCAGATAAATTAAAAAATCCGCTAAAACTTGCTGACATTTTAGAAAATGCAGTCGGTGAAAACTCACCATATGCGGCTGTATTTATTCCGGGTGGGCATGGCGTATTAGCTAAAATTCCACATAGCCTTGAGGTGAAAAAAGTTCTTAAATGGGCGGTTGAGCATGATAAATTTATTATTACATTATGCCATGGTCCAGCTTCATTACTTGCTGCGGCTGTAGATGAACAGCCAGAAAACTATATTTTTAAAGGCTATCAAATTTGTGTATTCCCTGATTCATTAGATAAGGGAGCAAATATTGATATCGGTTATATGCCTGGAGCTTTACCTTGGCTAGTGGGTGAAAACCTTGAAAAACTTGGTGTGGAAATTTTAAATAAGGGCATTACAGGTCAATGTCATAGAGACCGTAAATTGCTAACTGGTGATAGTCCGCTTGCTTCTAATAATTTAGGCAAACTCGCAGCGGAAACATTGTTGGCTGAAGTGAAGGATTAAGTAAGCAGTTTTTATAGAAATAGGGCTTTTTATTAAGCCCTATTTTTTTATAATGAATGTGTTAGGTATAAATTTGAAAATGATAAGTGATGTAAAATCAGCATAATAAGTAAGAATAGGAGAATATTAAAATGATAAAAATAGAAGATATAAATCTACTTGAGCAAGGGTATAAGTTGGTATTTGATTTAAGGTTATCTTCTTCAATATTGATGGATGAAAATTATATCAAAAATATACAGCAAACTACGTTGGATAAGGGAACAACTATGGGGCTTAAGGGCGACAATGGTTTATATGCAACAGCTGAATGGTGGGAAAATATCAAAAATGGCAATATAGAAACTTATTGTTTGAAAGGAGTAATAGTTGAAATTAATGAGGAAAATCCTTTTATAGCGGAAAATACAATGATTACAATTAAAGTAAATGGAACGAATAAAGAAATTTTTCAAGATATAGTTTTTACGAGTGAAAGAGAAAAAACTATTAGTGAAGAGCTTTACAAAGCTGGAAATGAGATAGTATCCATTTATATTCTTGATAAATTAAAAGAGGAAGATACTTGGAATTGGATAGTAGAAGAGAAATTGGGTGTTTCTCCATTACTTAATAGAGTTTACATTAAGGGTGAAGGTTAAAATTATTTTATATTAATGGATTATAGGGGTTTAATATGGGTGAGGATGAAATTAATATTATAGCCTATAATTACGTGGGCTACATTAAATTAAATAAAGATATTATTTTTCCTGCTGATGGTAATGAAAATGATATTATTTACAACCAAAGTGGAGTTAATAGGAGGGTTTTTTCTGGATATGTTAGCTTTCCCGAAGTTGAAAAGAATACTTTATTTTATATGAAAGCTTTTTTGCTTACTCTTACTGTAGATATACCTTGTAAGGAAGAAATTCATTCTTTAATTAAAATATTTTCATATTGTGAAAACCACTCTTCATTAATTGAAAAATTATCATTAGGTCTAAAATCTAATTCAAAAGGTCTTATTTTTAATGGGCTTAAAGAAATAATCGGTGATTTTTACTTGTTTGAAAAAATTGATGACTTGTTTTTCTATGATGGAAGAGAGGAGTCGTACAATATTTTTTTTAAAGATAAATAATTTAGATAGTTATAAAATATAAAACGAATAAAGACTAAATAAAATGACAGAGAATTGTGCATTGATTAATCAAGGATATAAATAGATATTTGAATGAGGTAGTAAGTATCACCGAATATAAGTTTTAAGACTAGGGGGCTTCATATGAAATTAAAGAAGATTTACTTTTATCTGCTTGAAAGGCATAAGAAAAAGATAGTTTTTTTAATTTTATTTTTTACTTTAGTGAGTGTTTTCATTCAAGTTAAAGTGGGCTTGATTGACTATGGATACTTTTTTGTCATTTTCCTGAGTTGCTATGCTTGTATATATATGTGGTGCAATGGAATATTTGCAGAAACTTTACCAATCACTGAATCGAGTAATAATGGAGAAATCATAGCGAGGTGGATGATGATTTTTTCAAGTACATTTTTTCATGTTTATTTATTAATTAATCCATTGTTAAATAAATAGTTTTTTTAAATAATGAAGTATTAATATGAATAAACTAGATTTAAGTGTTAAGGTGGTTCAGGGGAGAGATTCCATAGAGATAAATCATATCGCTTTTGAAAATTCAGCCTTTATATGGCCCACGGATAAATCTGATTTAAAGTTATTCGTTGATCAAGGTGCCTTACTTGTACCATCTGAATTAGAAAAATCTATTTACACTTCTGGATTTTATCTAATATTTACAGATGTCTCTGGTATAGCTGATGATGGCGGTTGGGATTATATCAAGGTTACTCATAAGAATAACCTGGTTTACTGGGAAGTGTGGTTTAATAATGGCTGGGTTGAGTTAGTTTTTGACCTAACTGTGTATCAAAAAGAGCTTTTTGAAACTATGAATCAACTAAAAATATTGCCACCAAATATTATTGTACAGCCTAGTCAGATTATATTTCCAGAATAATAGTAAATTAAAGCTGGCATTTTGCCAGATTTTTGTTGGTAAGATTTTGATTTTAAGTATTTATATAAATTTTAATCTATTTGATATGTTTAATGTATTTAGCTTATATAATTATATGTGGAATTTTAAAATTAATATTATATAAGATTTTTAGTTGTTAACAATATGTATAAAGGTTAATTGGAAAATTAGTATTAATCCTGGTGCTGCGATTCTATTTGGTATTAATAGGTAGGAATTTAATTTGTGTAAAAAACAGTACCGAAAAGGAAAAGCTAAAAAATTAGATAGAGGGTAATATATATGAGTATTAACGATGTTGATAAGGCCATTGCTTTAATAAATTTACATCTTGATGAGGCTGATTTTGAAGGGGAGAAAGAGGAACTTCTAGTAAAATTAGCTGAGAATTACTTGGAAATAACTTTTCCTGATAGTTACAGATATTTTCTAAAAAAATTAGGATGTGGAGATATTGCAGGGCAAGAATTTTATGGAGTAATTAATGAAGAAAAAATTAATTCAGGAATTCCTGATGCAACATGGGTTACACTAAACAATAGAAGGCAATCTGATTTGCCAGCTAAATATATTGTTTTTTATCATTTTGGTGATGGTAATTATGCAGTTTTGGATTGTGAAAAAAACAATCAAGGTAATAATATAGTTGAAATTTGGTCTCCTGGTGAGAACACATTCCAATTTTTCTCAGCTGATTTTGGTAGCTTTTTTTATAACCAAATTAAAAAAATGTTTGATTAATTTAATTAATGATATTTTGAGCACACTACACTAACTTATGAAAAATTATCTCACAAAAATAGAAAAAATTTTTCTGACTATGCTTGGGAAGTTGAATCAAAAGGATGTCTTGAGTTGGAAATACAGGTATTTGATAAACTATATACATTTAAATTTTATGATCCTATTAGTTTGAAACAAACTATTGAAGATGATTTGAGATCAAATCAATATTTTTTATGAAAATATGGTTGTATTGCCAAAATTAAATTTAAGGAATATTGAAAAATTTATAGAAGATATAATTGATACTCCTTATCTATTATTTTTTTCTACAAAAAATCTAATAAAAGGACAAGAGGTAGGAAGTGAAAGAAACTTATCTTTTAATATATACAAGATATAAATTCCTAATATTTTCGGTATATACATTAATTTCTGCTTTTGGATTATTTTTGCAATATATCAACGAAGTTTTATCTATATCTTCTGTTTTAGTTATATTTTCATCAACTTTTTTTTGCTTATATGCTTGGTTTAATGGAACTTTTACCTTTGTATTTGCTATAGATGTTAATAGTAGTACAGGCGAGGTTTATAGAAGATGGTGTGTAATTCTTTTTAGCTCTTTATTCTATGTGTATACTTTAATTGATCCTTTTCTATAATCATTACTAGCATATCTATTTGGTAGATTATATGTGCGCCCTGCGGGACTCGAACCCACGTCGGTCGCTTAGGAGGCAACTGCTCTATCCAGTTAAGCTAAGGGCGCATAATTTTATGATTATAAACAAAAAAGCTATTGCTAAGGCAATGGCTTTTTTACGTTTTAGTTATTAAAACTTTTGCCAGAGTGGCCAATAAAGATAAAGTTGAACCATTCAAAGGTTTCAAACACTTATATCTGTAGAAAAACAGTTTAGAAAGCTAAAAAATCACAAAAACTTCATGTTTATCTTTCTATGATCTGAAGCAAAACACGAAAAGGTTTAAGACAAGCAATTGAGTAGATGAAACTATTCCCAAAAGGTTGTTTGTTAAAAATCAGATTTAGCTACCTATAATTCAAAAGGGCAGAGCATGAAAAAAATTGATGAACAGGACTTATCTAGAATTATTGAAATGGCATGGGAAGATCGCACTCCATTTGAAGCAATTGAGCGAGAGTATGGCTTAAGCGAAAGCGAAGTGATTCGTTTAATGAGATACAACCTAAAAACCAATAGTTTTAAACTTTGGCGTAAACGTATGGCAGGGCGTAAAACTAAGCATCAACAATTACGTTCACCAGACGTTGAACGAGCTTACTGCTCTCGTCAGTATAAATATGCTTAACATCATCAGATATAATCAATTGAAAACCAGCTGATTCAACAATTAAGAGTAGTGTTGAATCAGTTAAAACAATCGAGTGAAATATCTACTTAGTTGATCGGGCTTGTCTTTTACATCTTTCAGAGCAATATTTTACTTCTTCCCAGCAACGTTCCCATTTTTTTCGCCAGTCAAAAGGACGTTGACAATAGGCACATATTTTCTGGGGGAGATACTGTTTTTTCATGGTCTTAAAGCTCATCAAGTTGATGAATAAGTAACTTTGCATGCTGCATGACAGAAGCTTTATCTTTCATACGATCAAGGTTTTTATAGACCATAGCCATTCTGGGATTCTGACGAAATATGGCCTCATGTCGGCTCATAAAATACCAATATAAGCTGTTAAATGGACAACTGTCGGACTCAGTTTTTGTTTTAACGTTATATGTACAGTGTGGACAATAATTTGACATTTTATGTATGTAATTACCTGATGCAGCATAGGGTTTACTTGCCATGATGCCGCCATCTGCATACATTGCCATGCCGAAAGTATTCGGTAATTCGACCCATTCATAAGCATCTACATAGACTGCTAAATACCATTCGCAAATTTCTGATGGGTTTACACCTGCTAAAAGCGCAAAGTTGCCTGTAATCATTAAACGCTGAATATGGTGGGCATAGCCATGTTGAAAGGTATTTCTGAAGCATTCGGTCATACATGCCATTTTTGTGTTACCCGTCCAGTAATATTGTGGCAGCGGCGTGCTGGCATGAAGGGTATTTTGATCGCTATAGTCAGGCATAGACAACCAATAGATTCCACGCACATATTCCCGCCATCCTAAAATCTGCCGAATAAATCCTTCTACTGCATTTAAGGGAGCCTGTCCGTTGTAATAAGCTGTTTGGGCAGCGTCACATACCTCTTTTGGTAATAACAATCCACAATTTAAATAAGGCGAGAGCAGACTATGAAACATAAAATCTGAACCATAAACCATAGCATCTTGATAATCGCCAAAGTGGGGTAGGTTGTTAGAAATAAAATGGTCTAAAGCAAGCAAGGCATTTTGACGGGTTGTTGCCCATTGAAAGGAATTGAGATTGCCGATATGTTGAGAAAATTCTTTCTTGACCAGTTGAATAACATCTATATCAATTTGATCATGCTCAAAGGTTAATTTTGGTGGCAAAGGTGGATCGCCTGACCATGCTTTTCGATTGGCTTGATCAAAGTTCCATTGCCCACCTACAGGTTGTTGGTCATGCATTAAATAGTGAGTTTGCTTGCGCATTTCTCGATAAAAGTATTCCATTCTTAGTGTTTTATATTTGTTTGCCCATTGCTTGAATTGTTCTACGGTACAAAAGAAGCGATCATCTTCTAAACAAATAACAGGTAGTTTTAGTGAGTTAGCCCATGAACTTTCGATTTCATGCTGTAAGCGATACTCACCACATTGGGTAACGACGAGAGTATTTGCCGAGAAGTGTTGCTGCTGCAAAGCAATAAAGTCGACTAATTTTTTTATATGACTTTCGCGCTTAAATGTGTGATAACGGATTTTCCAGCCCTGTGCTTTTAATTCTTTTGCAAAGTGTCGCATTGCACTAAAAATCAGCGCTATTTTTTGTGGATGATGCGCAACATAAGATGTTTCCTCAAGTACTTCAGCCATCAAAATAATGTCTTCATTCCGGTTTAAATACTTGAGCGTTGCGAGTTGGTGATTTAATTGATCACCCAAAATTAAACCAAATCGCATATTTTTGCTTCATGAGATGGAACTAAAACTAGTCTAAATTTTCAGAGATCAATTTTATGTGAAGCAGTGCTTCTAAGTTCATCACTGGTCAGTTAGCTATAAAGTCATAGATATAACTTAAAATCATAGCACGCGTGAATAAAATGTGATTTTAATCAAAAAGATACAAATTAAATAAATTGAAGATGTTCGCCAGTATGCGTAAGATTTTTGAAAAATACGTTTTAAGTCTGATCCTTTTGAAGGAGCTATAGAGGCCGTCGAAAGGTTTTTAACTCGAGTATATAAATGGATACCAACAACCATCCTATTGCTTATATTTTTCAGCAGCAACAACTTTTGGTTGATGCGAATTTTAATCTACCTTGTCTTGAACAGCAGGAATATGATTTACCTATACAAGCAGACCCTCTAGTAATAGCAAGAGATTTCCAAGAAAGCGAACTTATACCAAATGGATATCAGTTCATACCCATTCGCCAACTCTTACAGTATTGGACTAAACCTCAGTTTGAGCAGGCAAGTCGCGCTTTTCAGTTGCTAGAGTGGCGCCGTAATCATCAGTTTTGTAGTCGTTGCGGACATAAAACCCAGCAGCATAAGACTGAATATTCGATGACTTGTCCAGCATGTAATTTTAGTCAATATCCTAGGGTCAATCCTTGTGTAATTACCATTATTACGCGTGGTGAGGACGAGATTTTGCTGGCTAAAAATGCTAGAAATAAGAGCCAGATGTACAGTTTAATTGCTGGCTTTGTCGAGGTAGGGGAAACACTAGAAGATGCTGTTCGACGTGAAACATTAGAAGAAGTTGGATTACAAATTAAGAATATTCAATATTTGGCGAGTCAACCATGGCCATTTCCGAGTAACTTAATGTTGGCTTTTAAAGCTGAATATGAAGCGGGCGAAATTGAAATTCAGGAGAACGAACTGAGTGATGCTCAATTTTTCAAACTTGATCAATTACCTGAAATTCCATTTAAAGGCAGTATTGCGCATGCAATGATTATGCACGTTATTCATGGCACACCTGTCGCTGATGATACGAAACAGTGGCTTTAATCTTATAGTTTTAAATAAAAAAGCCATTGTCTAGACAATGGCTTTTTAGATTTATTTATTCTTCAGGATTCTCAATGGAATCCAGTTTTTTAGGATTTAAATAGTCAAAAAGTACAAGCATTGCAGTAATCCAAATAGGGATCATCATTACTGACTCTTTGAAGCCTTGAGTCCACATAATATAGAGAACCACAGCAATAAACGCTAAAACTAAGTAATTACTAAAAGGTGACCATAACGCTGGAAAAGATGTCTTAATATTCGCGTGCTTAACAAAGCGTCTATACTTCAAATGTGTAATTGATATCATTGCCCAGTTTAGAACAAGTGCACCAACTACAACATACATGAGATGTCCAAGAGCATCTTCAGGTACAAAGTAATTTAAAAGAACGCAACCAAAGATTAATAAAGCCGAAAGCAGAACAGCGGGAATAGGAACCCCCTGTTTATTGGTTTTTGCAAAAACTTTTGGTGCATTCCCTTGTTGAGCAAGACTGTAGAGCATACGGCTATTTGCAAACATCCCACTGTTATAAACAGATAAAGCAGCAGTTAAAATAATAAAGTTCAGTAAGTGTGCAGCCCAACCAATTCCCATTTGGCTAAAAATCATAACAAATGGACTTTTGTCGAGACCGCCAAGATCTAATTGGTTCCATGGCACTAATGAAAGTAAGATCGCTAGTGAACCGATATAGAAAATCAAAATACGGAAAACGACTTGGTTAATTGCTTTTGGAATCGTTTTTTTCGGATCTTTTGCTTCTGCTGCGGCCATACCAATCAGTTCAATACCACCAAAGGCGAACATCAAGAAAGCCAACATATAGAAGAGGCCGCTAAAGCCATTTGGAAAAAATCCACCATGAGACCAAAGGTTACTAAATGAAATATTTGAGCCTACATCTGCTGTAAATAGCAAATAAAGCCCAAAAACAATCATAGAGATAACCGCAGCAACTTTAATAATAGCGAGCCAGAATTCGGACTCACCATAAAATTTGACGTTGGTTAAGTTAATTGCCGTAATCACGACAAAGAAAAATAAGACAGAAGTCCACGCTGGAATATGAGGCCACCAATAATTAATATATTTGGCTACCGCGGTGAGTTCACTCATCGCAACCAGAACGTAGAGTATCCAATAGTTCCATCCGGTTAAAAATCCGGGAAATTTCCCCCAATATTTATACGCAAAATGGCTGAACGATCCTGCAACAGGTTCTTCAACAATCATTTCTCCCAAGTGACGCATAATCAAAAACGCGATTAAGCCGCCAATGGCATATCCTAAAATAATGGATGGTCCCGCAGATTGAATCACTTGCGCCGAGCCTAAAAATAATCCGGTACCAATTGCTCCACCCATAGCAATTAATTGGATGTGTCGATTTTTTAGTCCTCGTTGCAGTGTAGAAGATTCGTTGGTCAAAGGTCTTCACTCACAATGAATAAGTAAATTATTCTAATAGATGGAGTTATTTTAGCCTAGACTACAAATTAATAAGCTGTGACTGAAAAGTAATTATAAAAAATATTTAAAATCATAATCTTACTTTTAATATTTTAATATCGAGTGAAAAGTACTCTAAAAAATATAATTTCAGATAGACTTTTTTTCTTAGATTTTGCTTAGATTAAGTCATTGCAAGAGCATTGTTAAATTCACAAAATATGCTCGCGTCAATACGATTGATGTATAAAATAGATCGCTATCTCTTGGCCTTAAAACAATTTAAGATGCAGAGAAGGGTAAACAAGAATGCTTGTTTTGATATAGAAGAACATAATAGTAAGGATAACAGTTGATATGAGCTCAGTACCGCAAATTAAAATTCCAGCAACTTATATGCGTGGTGGAACCAGTAAAGGTGTCTTTTTTAAGCTTGATGATTTGCCGGAAAAAGCCCAAGTTGCAGGACAAGCAAGAGATCAGCTCTTACTACGTGTAATTGGTAGTCCAGATCCTTATGGAAAACAAATTGATGGCATGGGTGGTGCCACTTCGAGTACCAGCAAAACAGTTATTCTCGCTAAAAGTTCTCAGCCAGATCATGATGTCGATTATTTGTTTGGTCAGGTTTCAATTGATCAAGCTTTTGTAGATTGGAGCGGTAACTGCGGTAATTTAACCGCGGCTGTTGGTTCTTTTGCGATTTCAAATGGCTTGGTTGATGCAGATCGTATTCCAGAAAATGGCCTATGTACGGTTCGAATTTGGCAAAAAAATATTCAAAAAACTATTATTGCTCATGTGCCTATTACCAATGGTCAAGTTCAAGAAACTGGGGACTTTGAACTGGATGGGGTGACGTTTCCTGCCGCTGAAGTTCAAATTGAGTTTTTAGACCCAGCCGATGACGGTGAAGAAGGCGGTGATATGTTCCCGACAGGAAATATCGTTGATGAATTAGATGTTCCTGATATTGGCCGTTTCCAAGCGACATTTATTAACGCTGGTATTCCAACCATTTTCTTAAATGCAGAAGATTTGGGTTACCAAGGTACAGAGTTGCAAGATCATATTAATAGTGATGCAACTGCACTAGCACGTTTTGAAAAAATTCGTGCCTATGGCGCGGTGCAGATGGGTTTAATTAAAGATATTTCAGAAGCGGCTGCTCGTCAGCACACACCCAAAATTGCTTTTGTCTCTAAACCAAAAAACTATACAGCTTCAAGCGGTAAGTCAGTTTCAGAGAGTGATGTCGATTTATTGGTTCGAGCTTTGTCGATGGGTAAATTACACCATGCGATGATGGGAACAGCAGCGGTTGCGATTGGCACAGCAGCTGCCATTCCAGGCACATTGGTAAATTTAGCAGCTGGCGGCGGTGAGCGTGAAGCAGTACGTTTCGGGCATCCATCTGGGACATTACGTGTTGGTGCTCAAGCTGAACTTACAAATGGCCAGTGGGTTGTTAAAAAGGCAATTATGAGCCGTAGTGCGCGTGTGTTAATGGAAGGTTGGGTACGCGTTCCAGGTGACAGTTTCTAAAAGTCACTTAAAAATGAAAAAAGCCTCTCCATTTTGTAGAGGCTTTTTTACATGGCCTTCGCAAACTCATCACGCACTTTTCATAGTGAATCGTGTATGATGTAGTGCATGAATGCTTCATGACATTCAATAAAATTTCTCTACTGATTTTATCGAGGCGACTGTGTCATCACTCTCTCAAGTTAATGCGGATGTTTTAAAACAAGCTCAACAACGTATTCAACAAGATTTATTGACGACACTGGCCGCATTTTCAATTCCAGAACCTTTAAAAAGTGCAGTACACCATGCAGTCATGCTTGGTGGAAAACGTGTGCGTCCAGCTTTATGTTATGCCACGGCTTCTTTACAGCCAAATCCGAATTTTGCTGCGGCTCGCCGTGCTGCGGTTGCAGTTGAACTTATTCATTGTTACTCACTAGCGCATGATGACTTGCCTTGTATGGACAATGATTTACTGCGTCGTGGTCAGCCGACTTGTCATGTTGCGTTTGGCGAAGATACGGCTTTGCTTGCAGGCGACATTTTACAATCAATGGCTTTTGAGGTTTTAGGGAGCCGTTTGTTCGATGAACAAGGGCAGGGTACCGATGCCGCGATTGTATTAAAACAAATGCAGATTTTAGCAACTGCCAGCTCCAAAATGGTCTCTGGACAGGTATTAGATTTGCAAGCTGAAGGTAAGCAAATTACTCAAGACGAACTTGAAAATATCCATCGCAATAAAACTGGTGCGCTCATTCAGGCGGCCATTATGATGGGTGCAGTGACTATCTTCTCTGGAACAGATCAAGCAATTCCAAAGTTGCGTCAATATGGGCAGACGATTGGTTTGGCTTTTCAAGTATTAGACGATATTCTCGATATTACTTCGAGTACCGAAACCTTGGGTAAAACCGCAGGTAAGGATGAACAAGTACAAAAATCGACGTACCCAGCCTTAATGGGGCTCGAACAAGCAAAGTCGTATGCTAAAGACTTGCATGATCAAGCTTTTGAAGCTTTAGCTCATTTTGGTGATGATGCAAAAGAATTAGTAGATATCTCACAATTCCTTTTAGCGCGTACCAATTAATAATATTAAATCAATATTCATAACTTCTATTCATATTCAATGAATAAGGGAGAAAAGAATGAATGGTGCTCAGCTTCATCAAGCTGCAATTGAAATCGCTCGCAATCTTCCCTTTAGTCAACAGTCCCATCCATTTGGGCCCGAATATGAAGTTTTTAAAATTTTAGAAAAAATATTCATGCTGACAGCAGAAGTAGCTGACGTCAAAATAGTTAATGTCAAATGTGATCCTTATAAAAGTCAGGAATATCAAGAACTCTATTCATTTATTGTTCCAGGATATCACATGAATAAAAAACACTGGATTTCGATTACACCGCATAAGAATTTAACAACCGATTTACTTCAAGATTTAATTCACGATTCTTATGATTTGGTTGTAAAAAAACTCCCTTTGAAAGATCAGAAAAAATTAAAAAACCAATAATATAAAACATAATAAAACGGCGACATAGTAGTCGCCGTTTTGATTTCAATTACGTATTGAAAGTTCCTAAATTAATTATGTTTTCCCATAATTCCGCGAATTGTATTTAAAACATCGGCAGGTAAAACCACAGTTTTAGCATTGCTTGATTTCGCCATATCTTGCATCGCTTTAACATACTGTTCACCTAACAGGTAAGCAACTGGCGTTTCTTTATCACCCACTGCACTTGTCACCATCTCAATGGCTTTTTGTGAAGCTTCAGCCAAAACAACTTGTGCTTCTGCATCACGGCGAGATGCTTCTAAGCGACCATCAGCTTCTAAAATTGCAGCTTGTTTTTCACCATCAGCTCTCGTTACTGTAGCACGACGTTGACGTTCTGCCGCAGCTTGAGCTTCCATGGCAGCTTGCATGGTAGAAGAGGGTTGGATGTCTTGGATTTCAACAGTTTTTAAAGTGATACCCCAATCTGAAATATCATCAGAAATCGCAGCTTTGAGCTTCGCTTTAATATGATCTCGTGAAGACAAAGCATCATCTAGATCCATTTCACCGACAATAGAACGTAATGAAGTTTGTACAAGGTTTTGAATTGCCCATGTATAGTTTTCAATACCATAAACCGCTTTTTCTGGTGTGGTTAAATTAATATATGCCACAGCGTTCATGAGTAATACAGCATTGTCACGCGTAATCACTTCTTGAGATGGGATATCTAACACAATATCTTTAGTGGTAACTTTATAAGCTACTTCATCAACATAGGGAATCACAAAATTAAGCCCCGGATTAAGGGTAGAATGATATTTCCCTAAACGTTGAACAATCCACTTATAACCCTGAGGAACAATACGAACCCCTTTAAAAATGGTGACAGCCACAAAAGCCAAAAAGGCTAAAACAATAATAGTACCGACTGGCATGAAAATACCCTCTCTTTATCTTTAATGTTTATGAAGTACCATGGGACTGGACAATTAAGTCATTACCCGAAATATCAATAACTCTCACACGATCACCGACTTTGACTGGTGTGGTGCTTCGGCAGTTCCACTCATCGGCCCCTAAAATAGGCATTGGAAAGCGAACGATAATTTGATCATGGTCGAGACCGGTTTGAATCACCATACCAATTTGACCAATAGTCGCTTCACGCGGTAATCCCGCTTTAGTCTTATCAATTGATAATGGTTTAATAAATTTGAACCAAAGAATGGTGCATAGCACTGACAGAACTATCCACAATACAATTTGCGTTGTGAGGCTAATATCTGGAAATAACCAGTAGAGAAAGCACACCATAATGGCGGCAATACCAAACCAAAGCGCGGCAAAGGCGGGTAGAATCAGTTCAGAAAGAATAAGTAAGATACCCAATACAAACCAGTGCCAAGGTTGTATAACAAACTCCATAGATCTGCTCTTTTATATATCTTTATGATGGGTAAAAGTGACTCAATATCACTTTTACCACTGTAGCAGATGATGGGGAGTGTGGATAGAAAAAAACCACCTCAATTAGAATTTAGGGCGTGGTGCAGGCTTAAACGCAGCTGGAGATTTTTTGAAGTTTGCAATTGCAGTTTCAACTTGGCGTATTTGCGCTTGAGCTGCTTTTTCGCCTTCCAAAATTGCTTGGTTACTTGATTTGAGATCAAGAGTACCTAGATGACCAACTTTAGGTTGAATGACAACATTGGCCTGCTTGAGCTCTTCATTAATACTTTGTTGACCCATGATATTAATGGTTTGATCCAGTAGTCCCCACATATTGGCTGGGCGATTTCCTGCTGGACGCGCGGAAATATCGACTGCAATGACAATATCTGCACCCATGTCACGAGCTGTTTTAACAGGAATTGGGCTAACCAATCCACCATCTACATATTTCTGCTTGCCAATTGTCGCTGGTACAAACACATTTGGAATACTACAAGATGCACGTACGGCTTGGCCTGCATTACCTTTAATGAAGTCAGCTTTTTGACCATTATCAAGGCGTGTTGCCACGGCAGCAAAACGGATTGGGAACTTCTCAATCGGTTTATTGCCTACATTACGGTTAACGTAGTCCTGTAACTTTTGTCCAAGAATAATACCCTGACGATTAAGTGTTAAATCGCGGATATCTGACTCTTGTAACTTTAGAGCCAGACTTTGCAATTGATAAGGCGTTTGTCCACTTGCGTAGATACTTCCAACAAAGCTACCGGCACTGGTACCCGTGACAATTTTAGGTTTAATTCCGTGAGACTCTAAAACCTTAATTACACCAATATGTGAAAATCCTTTTGCTCCACCGCCACCTAAAGCAAGTGCAATCACAGGTTCACGGGCTTTCATTGAGGTTGTCGGTGTTGGTGTTTTGCTAAATTTATCACAGCCAAATAGTGCTAGAGAGATAAATCCAATACTGGCAAATTGAGCAATTTTCATCTTTAAAAATAATCTATGTCGAGATAAATTAAGAGGGCTCATGAGACCAGATTTGCTCAATTTTTGCTAGGTTTTTTTCACTAGATTTTGTAAAGGTTCGGCAAGCCAATTGCGATTTTTAGGTGAAATTTTTCCTTCATAACGCTCAAAAATCTTGGTGAGATCTTCATCATAGTTGCCACTTGGGTTTAGGTGACCTAAGCAGTGAATCGTCTTGTGATCATAATCAAAAGAAAACATCACAATGGGAATATTGGCTTTTGCAGCGATATGATAAAAGCCACTTTTCATTTTTTTTGCTTTTTTACGTGTGCCTTCGGGCGCCATTCCAATCCAGATCTTGTCATATTTTTGAATGGTTGCAACGACTTGCTCAGTAAGTCCATTGGCTGTGTCACGTTTAACTGGAATAACTCCAGCCCAATCTAAAGCTCGTTTAAATGGTGGTTTAAAAAGAGCATCTTTACCTAACACCGTAATTTGAATACCTAATCCGAAAATCGCAAGAAATCCATACCATCCATCAATATTGGAAGTATGGGGGGAAATAATCGCCACTGCTTTTGGCAAATTAGGAACTTCACCTTCAATTGTCCAACCTTGCGCTAAAAAAAGTTTTTTAAATAGCGCTCGGCTTAAAGCAGTACCGCGTTGAGGTACTAAATCAGGTAAATTAGGGAAATGTTGATGCATATTTTTTTAAATTTTAACTTGTCCTGGTTTTATCTTAATCTTTTGAAATATATGCTTCATTGGCAAAATGTAAGAACAACATGACATTTGATGTTATTCCTCATTAAACAAATAAAAAGTAGGTTTCTATGTTGCGGCAGCAAAATCTTTATCTTCTGCTATTTTCTCTATATTGGGCACAAGGACTGCCTGTTGGGTTTATGACCCACGCTTTACCCGTGATCTTAAGAGCAGAAGGAGTTTCACTCACCCATATTGGTGGCTTTGGCTTATTAATGTTACCGTGGTCAATCAAGATTTTTTGGGCGCCGTGGGTCGACCGACACGCACTTTCCCATTTAGGACATTATCGTAGTTGGATTCTACCTACTCAGTTTTTGACTGTGGGTGTACTGTGTATTTTGTCTTTTTTCCCCGTTCAAGCTTTAGATCAACCTATTTATTTATTCGCATTTTTTATTTCCCTTCTTTTTATGAACTTAACTGGAGCAACACAAGACATTGCTACCGATGCTTTAGCAGTCAACTTGTTAAAACATGATCAGCAGCATTGGGGCAATACATTTCAGGTCATTGGTTCGCGGTTAGGTTTTATTGTTGGGGGAGGCGCCGTACTTTGGTGCTTAGACTGGTTAACATGGCAACCCACTTTTTTGCTATTAGCAACCATAGTATTTTTAAATACTCTACCAATTTGGTTATTTAAAGAGCCTCAACATACTTCTCATGCGAGTCGCGAACTCAAACTTGATCAGCAAAATTTAGTCCTAAAAATTAAAGCTTACCTAAGATATTTCTCTCAAAATAAAGAGCTCCGCTCTTGGTTAATGGTACTGATCACTTTTAAAGTAGCAGACGGTTTAGCAGGGCCATTACTTAAACCTTTAATGGTGGATATAGGATTAAGTTTTACTCAAATTGGTGTTTACATCACGATGCTCGGTGCAGTAGCAGCACTCGCTGGGGCGGCAATAGCAGGAGGCGTGCTTAAATACTTTTCAAGACCAACAGCATTAATTGGTTTTTCAGTTTTTAAAATTATGAGTCTAGGAGCCTATACTTATTTAGCCTATGCCTATGAACAAAAAATTCAGTTGAATGTCTGGGGTATATATACAGTCAATGCCTTAGAAGATGCATTTGCGGCAATGCTATTGGTGGTTATGTTGACTCTGGTCATGCATTACAGTCGAAAAGAGTACGCGGGGACAGATTTTACCTTTCAGGTTTCAGTCATGGCGACTGTTAGTGGTCTTCTTTATAGTTTTAGTGGTGTGATTGGAGATTTACTCGGTTATTTCCATTATTTGATAGCTATTGTCATTATTGCAGTAATCAGTTTACTGCCTATTTTCCTATGGAAACATGAGAAACTACAGGAAAAATAATGTTAACTAAATGAAATAAAGAACTTTAATATTGCTCAAGCAGTGATCTAAGCTTTATCTACTACCTTTGTCTATGTTTTTAAAAATGTATATTTTTAGCTATTTAAATGCTCAATTAATTGTGCCATCTTGTGTGGGTAGCAAATGGAAGCTAAATGGAGAAAAAATGGATTTGGATAACAAGAAAAATCATGTGAATCAATCAAAATGGGCAGAAAAATGTTCAATTAGATTGGTTATTAGCCTAAAGTCTAAAAAAGAATAATGAAATAACGATTTAATCATTCTATAAGATAAGAGAGTTGTGTAGGATTCGTTACAACATGAAGTTAAGGTAAAAATCTGTAAATCAAAGTATGTTTTTTTATGTCTTTGTTTATCGGTTTTAGTCTTGCACAACGTTGAAATTGGTTTTGGTTGCGGTAATAAAATTAATGTAACCAATGTGGAGGAGAGTTGATTTTTTAGCCCCTAATTTAATGGCGTAAATCAACTTGGCATGGATAGGCAACATAAAATATATTTTTAGGAGTTTTTGATGGATCTATTCCTTAATCGTAAATCTTTCGTTATTAAAAGTTTAGCTCTTACAGTTACAGCTTTAATGATGAGTGGGGCACATGCTGCGACTTCCGACAAAGCGGAAATTCAACAGCTTCGTAAAGAAGTTGAAGCGTTAAAAGCTTTAATTCAAGAACAACGTCAAGTTCAGCAACAACAACAGCAAGTACAGCAACAACAGCAAGTACAGTTAGCTGAAGTTAAGGCACAACCTCAAGCTGCTGCACCAGCTTCTCCATTAGCATCATTAAAATCTAAAACTGGTGCTGATGTGAATCTATATGGTTTTGTTCGTGGCGATGCTAACTATATTATCGAAGGTGCGGATGGTGACTTCGCTGATGTAAGTAAGTCTAATGGTGAAGCAAAAGATAAATTGCGTGCTACTGCTAAAACGACTCGTCTAGGTTTAGATTTTACTGCTCCTGTAAGCAATGCCAAAGTTGGTGGTAAAATTGAGTTGGACTTTGCAAGTGGTGACAATAACAAATCTGAAAACGTACGTATTCGTCATGCTTATTTAACTTATAACAACTGGCTATTTGGTCAAACAACGTCTAACTTCTTGGCGAGCCACGCACCAGAAATGATCGACTTTTCGACGAACATTGGTGGTGGTACAACACGTATTCCACAAGTACGTTATAACTATAAATTAGCTCCTGCGACTCAATTATTTGTTTCAGCTGAGGAAGGTAATAGTTCAGCAACAGGTGACTCAGTTAAATATAGATTACCTGTATTAACAGCTAAAATTACTCAAGGCTATGCTGGTGGTAATGGTAATGCTTCTGCTCGAGCTTTTGTTGAAAACTACAAATCAGGAAAGGGCGATGACCAGACTGGGTGGGGTGTTGCTGCAGGTACTGACTTTAAAGTAGCAGATCCTTTAAAACTCTTTGCTGATGCTTCTTATGTTGTAGGTAACAGTAACTACTTATATGGTAGTAATTCTGCTTATACTTTAGTTAATGATAATATTGAGCAAAATGAATTTGTAGCTGTACAAGTGGGTGGAACTTATAAGATTTTACCTAACCTACGTGCTACTTTAGCATACGGTGCTCAATTCGCTGATGATGGCACAGACTATGCTAAAGCATATACTGCGGGTAATGAAAAAGTTCAGCAAGCATGGCTCAACGTCATTTATACACCAGTTAAACCAATTGACTTAGGTATTGAATATGTCAATGGTAAACGCGAAACCTTTGCTGGTGATGATTACAAAGACAACCGTGTTGGTTTAATGGCTAAATATAGTTTCTAAAAACAATATTTAGTTAAAAGCTCAAAAGACGAGATTAAATCTAATCTCGTCTTTTTTTATATAAATTAAAAGAATCGGTACGCTTTAAAGCTTCTGAATTAGATCATTTTTTATTTAAGTCATTTTTAAGTTTCAATTTCTACATTAGAGCATCATAAAAAGATTGTAGTCACCCAAGATGCTGAATTTTTTTTCTACTTTAAAAAATAAACAGATTTCGCTGTTTATGTTTAATTTGATTATAGCCATTTGGTTAGGGGCAGTTCTAAATATTGGTTTTTATCACCAAGTACATCTTTTAACTCCATATTTTGGAATAAAGGCTATTCTATTTCTAGCTGCTACAGTAGTTATTGTGGTTGCTGCTTATTGTGCGATTTTACAGATTTTAAACTGGAAATGGACTGCTAAAATTTTGGCAATTTTACTCATCGTGATTGGTGGTTTTAGCTCTTATTTCGTCAATACATTAGGTGTAATTATCTCACCTGATCAGATTCAAAATATGATACAAACTGATGTCTCTGAAGTTTCTGATTTAATTTCATTGCGTTTCGGGCTTTGGACAGTTTTCTTTGTTGCTTTGCCGATTATTTTAATTACTCAAGTAAAGCTTAAACGAGAAAAAGTATCTTATTTATTGATGAAAAAGCTTGGTTCGATTGTAGCCTCATGTGCAATCGTGGGTATTTTACTATTTGTTTACTATGTTGATTTTGCATCTATTTTTCGTGAGCATCGTGATTTGAAAGGTATGATCTCACCACAAAATAGCATTTCTTCCTTAATGTCTTATTACCACAAAATGGCACCTAAGAAGAACTTGCCACTTATACATTATGGAGAAGATGCTCATCAAGTTCAGCAAGTACAAAGCAACTTGCCTAAATTAATGGTTCTCGTTGTTGGTGAGACAGCTCGTGCGGAAAGTTTTGCATTAAATGGTTATTCGAAAAATACGAATCCGGAACTTTCCAAACAAGATATTTTGAATTTTTCCCAAGTCAGCTCATGTGGTACAGCAACTGCTGTGTCGGTTCCATGTATGTTCTCCGGAATGCCTCGTGTTGACTACGATGAACAACTAGCAAGTCACCGTGAAGGTCTATTGGACATTGCTAAACGTGCGGGATACCAAGTAACTTGGATTGATAATAACTCTGGCTGTAAGGGCACTTGTGATCGTGTTGAACAGTACAAAATACCAGAAAAGTTAAAGCAAAAATGGTGTAAAGATGGCGAATGCTATGATGATATTTTAATTGATAGCTTAAATGAGTATTTAGCGACTATTCCTAAAGAAGATACTCGTCCGCGACTCATTGTTTTACACCAAGTCGGAAGTCATGGTCCAGCCTATTACAAGCGTGCACCTGCCCAATATCAACCGTTTAAACCGACTTGTGATACTAATGCGATACAGGGTTGTTCTCAAACAGAGTTATTAAATAGTTATGATGACACAATTGTATATACAGACCATGTGTTAAGTCAGATCATTAATAACCTAAAAGAATTATCGAAATATCAAACAGGTTTATGGTATTTATCTGATCATGGTGAATCGACGGGTGAACATGGTTTATATTTACATGGTTCACCGTATGCAATTGCACCGACCCAACAAACGCATGTACCAATGATGATGTGGTTTTCTGATAGCTGGAAACAACACAACCTTGCACAAGTGAGTTGTTTAGGCCAACAAACTAAAGAAAAGTTAAGTCAGGATAATTTATTCCCAAGCTTACTGAGTTTGTTAGGTGTAAAAACTCAGGTCATCAACCCTCAACTGGATATGCTGCACTCTTGTGCCCATGTGAATTAAAGCGAGCCTAGAACATGACAAAAATCTTGATGATTGAAGATGATTTTATGATTGCAGAGTCAACAATAACGTTGCTGCAATATCATCAATTTGAAGTGGAGTGGGTCAATAATGGCTTAGACGGTCTGGCTCAGTTGGCTAAAAATAAATTCGATTTAATTCTTTTGGACTTAGGGCTACCTATGATGGATGGCATGCAGGTCTTAAAGCAAATTCGCCAAAGAGCAGCAACTCCCGTCTTAATTATTTCAGCGCGAGATCAGTTACAAAACCGTGTTGATGGCTTAAATCATGGTGCAGATGATTACTTGATCAAACCATACGAGTTTGATGAGTTACTTGCCCGTATTCATGCGCTATTACGCCGTAGTGGCGTAGAGGCTCAGCTTGCGAATCATGAGCAACTATTACAAAGTGGTGATCTGGTTTTAAATGTTGAACAACACATTGCTACATTCAAAGGACAGCGTATTGATTTGTCTAATCGTGAGTGGGCAATTCTGATTCCTTTAATGAGCCACCCAAATAAAATCTTTTCTAAAGCAAATCTTGAAGATAAGTTATATGATTTCGATAGTGATGTGACCAGTAATACGATTGAAGTATATGTGCATCACCTGAGAGCTAAACTCGGGAAAGACTTTATCCGAACTATTCGAGGATTGGGTTACCGTTTAGGGCAATCGTAACTTAATTTTGGAACTTCATAACAGTGCATTATTCATTAAAAAAACGACTGATTTGGGGCACCTCAATTTTCAGTGTCATCTTAGGTTGTATATTAATTTTTAGTGCGTATAAAGTTGCACTGCAAGAAGTTGATGAAATTTTAGATACCCAAATGCGTTATTTAGCTGAGCGAACAGCTGAATATCCATTGAAAACGGTAAGCAGTGAATTTGATTTTCATAAAACTTATCATGAAGAAGACCTGTTTGTAGATATTTGGGCTTATAAAGATCAAGCCCATTTATCACACCATCTCCATTTATTGGTTCCACCTGTCACACAAGCTGGCTTTTACTCACATAAAACCAGTAATGGCTTAATCCGTACTTATGTTTTGCCATTAAAGGATTACCAGATTCAGATTAGCCAGCAAGAAAAGGTTCGTGAGGCTTTTGCTTGGGAACTTGCAGGTAGCATGTTCATTCCATATTTGATTATTTTACCTTTTGCGATTTTTGCTTTAGCTGCAATTATTCGTCGTGGGCTAAAGCCGATTGATGACTTTAAAAATGAACTGACTCATCGTGACTCAGAAGAGCTGACGCCTATTGAAGTTGTAGATTATCCTCAAGAATTGTTACCCACAATTGATGAAATGAATCGACTTTTCGAGCGCATTTCTAAGGCACAAAACGAGCAGAAACAGTTCATTGCAGATGCAGCCCATGAACTCAGAACCCCTGTGACTGCTTTAAATTTACAAACTAAAATTTTAATTAGTCAATTTCCTGAGCAGGAATCGCTGCAAAATTTGAGTAAAGGATTAGCGCGTATTCAGCACTTGGTGACACAGCTTTTAGCGCTGGCTAAGCAGGATGTATCTTTAAGTGTGATTGAACCGACGAGAGCTTTTCAGCTTAATGATGTCGCTTTAAATTGTGTTGAACAGCTTGTTAATCTGGCTATGCAAAAAGAAATCGACTTGGGCCTTGTTCGTAACGAGCCAATTGAAATGCATAGTGTTGAGCCAACTGTTCATTCAATTATTTTTAACTTAATTGATAATGCCATCAAATATACCCCTCATGAGGGGATGATTAATATTTCTGTTTTCACTGCTACAGATGGCGATGCGTGTATACAAATTGAAGATAGCGGCGCGGGGATCGACCCAGAACATTATGATAAAGTTCTAAAGCGTTTTTATCGTGTACATCATCATCTTGAAGTGGGGAGTGGTTTAGGTCTATCCATTGTTGACCGAGCAACTCAACGTTTAGGTGGGACTTTGACACTAGACAGAAGTTTAGAGCTTGGTGGACTTTCGGTCTTGGTTAAACTTCCAAAGATTTTACATGTTCACGAAACAAGGACTTGAGTTAGACAAGTTCTTGTTTGACTCGTTTTTCAAACTCAAAGCGGTGAATACAAACGGCATAAAATAAGATATTTACCGCCCAAATGACCCAACCAGTCCATAAATTATGACTCAGGAAATGTGCTCCACGCATCATTTGTGCCCATCCCATCATAAATCCTAATAAAATGCCTGAAATGAGATAAAAATAGGCACGTTTAGGTTGCTCAAGACGATAAACAAAATAACCTGTCATTAAAATGAAACCAGCGCTTGCATGGCCGCCCGGAAAGCAATGCCCATGTTTCGCAGTAAAGTCCCAAATATAGCCACCTAGGCTGTTAGGATGAACCATATTCCAAGGGCAGGCATGAGCAGATTGTGATTTTAAGAGACCAACCAGTGCGCTACCAATCATGCTCACAAAAAACATATAACCATATTGCCAGCGATAAAGCTTTAATTTCTCAACTTTAAATGATGCAAGCCATAGACCCAAAAAGATGACATAAATGCCAGTAATGATCTGCTTTACAATCTCATGGTTAAGTCTTTCCAGATACCAATTGTCTCGATTGAAAAAATGACCTGTTGAATCAATCCAAGGGTGGATGAGGTACATATCAATTTTCCCACCCACTGGAAAAACGATTAAAAGCAGAAAAAAACTGAAAAACAGAAGAATGATATTAATCTGGAAAAATTGTTTTTGTTGATTCATGCCATGCAACATCAATTAGATTGTGGGTAAAGGCATTACATAAAATAAAACTTAAATTGCTCTTAAACTATACTGAAGAAAGAAGTTCAATTTTCCTTAAAAATAAAAAAGCGACGAGAAGTATCGTCGCCCTGAGCACTTTAGAAAGTATTAAAACATACCCTCTTCAGAATTTGCTGAAATTTTATGAATAGACAAATCTGCACCACGGAACTCGTCTTCTTGAGATAAACGAATGCCGATAGTTGCTTTAAGCAAGCCGTAAACAATAAAGCCGCCAGCAAGCGCAATAGCGATCGCGAGCGCTGTTCCGATGAGTTGAGAGATGAATGAGACACCTCCTAAGCCACCAAGCCATTGTTGACCAAATAAACCTACTGCGATACCACCGAATGCGCCGCATACGCCGTGTAGCGGCCAGACACCAAGTACATCATCAACTTTAAGTTTGTTTTGAGTATAGGTGAATAGATATACAAACATAGCCCCAGCTGCACCACCAATAACAAGTGCACTGATTGGATGAACAATGTCAGAGCCTGCACAGATTGCCACTAAACCAGCAAGTGGACCATTATGTAAGAAACCAGGGTCATTTTTTCCAATCGCATTTGCTGTAATGGTTCCGCCAACCATAGCCATGAGTGAGTTAATGGCAACCAGACCAGAAATTGCATCAACACGTTGCGCGCTCATCACGTTAAAGCCAAACCAGCCAACAATCAAAATCCATGAACCAAGCGCTAAAAATGGAATAGAAGATGGCGGATGAGCACTTACACGACCATCTTTCTTATAACGACCAGAACGCGCCCCCAATAAAATGACAGCAGCAAGTGCAATCCAACCGCCCATGGCATGAACTACGACTGAACCCGCAAAGTCGTGAAAAGCTGCGCCAAAGGTTGTTTCTAACCACTTTTGCAGACCGTAGTTACCATTCCAGACCATACCTTCGAAAAATGGATATACCAGCGCAACTAAAGCGAGTGTGGCAATTGCTTGTGAACGCATTTTTGCGCGTTCAGCAATACCACCCGAAATAATGGCAGGAATTGCCGCAGCAAAAGTGAGTAAAAAGAAGCAACGCATAAGGTTATAGCCATGATCACTTGATAAAACCGTACCATCATGGAAGAAGTGCTGGCCATAAGAGATGTAGTAGCCAACAAAGAAATATGCGATTGCAGAAAGGGCAAAGTCAGTCAGAATTTTACTAAGTGCGTTCACCTGATTTTTATGGCGAACCGTACCAAGTTCCAAGAATGCAAAACCTGCGTGCATGGCAAGAACCAAAACAGCACCAAGTAATAAGAAAAATAGATCTACATTTTGCATAGCATGCTCGAAAAAAGTGCTAAATTCCATTTTGGAACAAATCTGGGTCTGTAAATTGCACCAAAATAGATTTAAGGAATCTAAAAACCTAAGTTTGTCGAAACAAACTCAATTGCATAAAAGTGAATATGCAATAAGCGCACCAATTTGGATTAAATAAGTAGTTTTTGGCGATAAATGGTGCGTTGATTTGGTTAAAGAGGGGCGGTTTTGGCGCTTTTTACGTTACAAGTCATCTAATACGCTTATAAATTGACCTGAAAGAGTTCGTTCTCAAAGTTTAAAAAAGACTCGCTCATATTCAATTAATGATCTGACCAAACCGATTGTGCGACTTCAATAAAAGCTTTTGCAGCGGGACTCATGTGCTTTTTATTTTTGACTGCGAGACCAATAGAACGTTTAAGGTTCGGTTTAAAAGGGCGTTTAACTACATTTGGATAGAGTGAGAGTAACTCTTTGGTGAGCACCATATCAGAGACAATCGAAATCCCTAACTGGTTATGGACCATGCTGACGATACTTAGAATTTGTGACACATAAAACTTGATGTCTGGTTTCACATCAAAGTTTTTTAAAATTAATTCGACCTGATGTCGACTACCCGCCATTGTCATAATAAAAGGGCAATTTTCTAGCTGTACTGGATCAATATAGAGTTGTTGGGCGAGCGAGTAACTATTCGGAATTAGGGCCACAAAACGATCTTCAATCAAAGGGAATGTATCGAATCGCTCATCTGGCATAATCAAGAAACCAACTTCTATACGCCGTTCCAATAGCCACTGGGCAACTTCTTTATCTTCACCTTCATCAATATAAATCTCGATCTTAGGGTAGCGCTGCCGAAAGGTTTCTAAAATTTCAGGCAATAGATAAATAGATGATGAAGCCCCAAAAGAACCAATACGTAATGTTCCTTCGTTTAAACCGTGGATGGCAGCCACTTCTTTTTCTAATGTATCGGAAATACTCAATAACTCTTTTACATGTGTAAGTAGCTGCTGGCCTGTCGTGGTGAGCTCAATATCGCTTTGAGTTCTTGAAATCAGGTTAATGCCCCATTGTTGTTCTAATGATTTAAGCGCATGGGAAACTGCCGACTGTGAAATTCCCAGCTTTTCTGCAGTAGCAGTGAAGCTTTTTAGTTCAGCAATGAGTGCAAAAATTTCAAGCTGGGTAAATGTCATGTTGTATTTGTTATGAGTAAAAACTCATTTTATCATGAGTTTTCATTATCTTTAATATATGAGTAAGCCAAGCGAATTGCCAAAACAGCAAGCCCTAACAAAACTCGAGTAAAGAAATGAATAGTATTGTTTTATCTCTCTTTCCTTTAGTTGCATTAATTGCATCGGGATACTTATTTAAAAAATATCGTTTTTTTAGCGATGAGTTTTGGGCTGGGGCAGAGAAGTTAAATTACTATATTCTATTTCCCGCTTTACTTTTTAGTACGCTATCGACCGCAAAAATTGACTTACAAAGCTTGAGTACAGCCATCATTGCGATGTTGGTTGTGGTTTTAGCAGTCACCATCTTTTTATACATCCTCCGAATATTTTGGCACA
The DNA here is from genome assembly GCF_001541635.1 of Acinetobacter sp. LMB-5. NCBI lineage: Bacteria > Pseudomonadati > Pseudomonadota > Gammaproteobacteria > Moraxellales > Moraxellaceae > Acinetobacter > Acinetobacter sp. LMB-5. The sequence continues at coordinate 210,301 of NZ_LRDR01000008.1, forward strand.
TACCACCTGCACGTTTTGGTGTGCACGTACAAAGTATGGTTCGCTTTAATACCTATATTGGTTTGGCTTTAGTGACATCGCTTTTTAAAAGTGAAGGAATGGCAATACTGGCAATTTTATTGGCGCTTTGCATTCCGCTTGTGAATGTTATTTCGGTGCTTGCTCTAACCTCTAAAGAACACATGGCAATTAAACCTGTTTTGATTGCACTCCTTAAAAACCCGTTGATTGCATCATGTGTGGTCGGAGCAGCAGTCAATGCACTTCAAATCCCAATTTGGGAAGGCTTTACTCAGTTTATTAAGCTTTTTTCAGTGTCGAGTTTGCCACTAGGGTTGTTATGTGTTGGCGCAGCTTTACAGTTTATGCAAATTAAAAAAGACATTATGGTATTGGCAGCAGATACGTTTGCTCGACTTTTAGCAGTACCTGCTTTGGCTTATATGGTCTGCATGTGGTTTGATTTACCAAGTTTGCAAACACAAATTTTAGTCATTTTCTTTGCGCTACCGACTGCTTCTGCTTCATACATTTTAACCAAAGTTTTGGGTGGTGATAGTCAACTTATGGCAGCCGTGATTAGCTTTCAAACTCTATGTGCTGCCGTGACTTTGCCATTAGTGATTTGGTGGATTTCTTAAAATATAAACTTTAGTTAAGACACATTTTATTTTTTAAAAATGAATAGGTTGATGATGACTTAATAAATGATTTACTACCTTCCTCATCTGATTATTGCTACACTTTTTTCTTTTTCAGGTGGATGAGTATGTCCTTTGATCTCAAAGTCAGCTTGCAGCAAAGGTCTGAGCCGTCTGCACAGCAGAAAAAACTGAATCGCCTGATTGATAAAATAGAACAGCAAAAAGTTAGCCTGAGCACATGGCAAAATGCACAAGCTGAGATTCAACAGCACATACGCCAAAAACTGATGCCTGTGTATAATGATTTACATATAGTGCTATTTCAGCAGTTAGAGCAACTTTGGAATATATTGCATAGCCATGAGTTTTCTAAAGCGGATATACAACAAATCGATGAAAAAATTGCCCAGCTTGCACAAATGTTGAAGCGCTCAAAAATGCTATCTGCTGAACAGTTGGAGCTGGTAAAGCAGATCGATACCTTTTATCAGCAACATGCAGCGGAATCGGCAAAAAAGAATAAAAAAGCTCAGTCAATACAATTTGAATATGATGAAAATTCTGAGCAAAGCGTAGAGTTAGAAGAAGACTTTGAACAGTATGCTGCCGAGCAACAACAAGCGCGGGAACAAGCTAAACAGCAAAGACAACAACAGAAACGTGAACAAGCTGAGCAAATGGCAGCGCAGTCACTTAAAACAGTCTATTTAAAAATTGCCGCGATGATTCACCCAGACCGCGAGCAAGATGAAACTAAAAAAGAAGAAAAAACGGAGCTGTTCCAACAGGCAAGTCAGGCTTATGAAAAGCAGGATTTGTTTTATTTACTCAAACTTCAGTTACAGCTTGAACAGAATAAAGGGCTAGGCGCTAAAGAGCTATCTGCTGAGCAGTTGCGGTTTTATAAACTCGCTTTAGATGCACAAAGTAAGCAGCTTGAAAGCCAAATAGCTGAGATTTTAGATTCTTTTCAATTAGCAAAAAATGTAAAAGCAGAGCATGTACATATTAGTGATATTTATAAAGCGGTAGATGCTGACTGTGTTGAGCTAAAGCAGCAGTTGAAGTGGGAAAAGGAACGTTTAAAACATATGAAAAAAGTGAGTGGGATAGAGATGTTGTTGGGTGGTGGGGTGCTTTAATTTTTAAGTAAATGCTCCTAATCCTAATAGATATGAGATTAGGAGCAAGTTGATTTTTTAAGCAATTTTTTTATGATTTGTAGCAACTCTTTCTAAAAAAGAATTAAGGCATATAGGCCGAATCGCATATTGAGAGAAATCGGAAATAATATCATGGCTTTCTTTATAAACAGAAATATTAATTGATTTAAATTTCCTATTTTCATCTCGACACTTCTTTATTGTATTTTTATAGTATATTTTTTTTAATTCTCTATTTTGAGATGCTTCTTTTAATCTGAAAATAAAGTTATGAATAAAATAAAGCATGAATTTCCCACGGATAAAATAACTTAGCTCAGTTAAGCCTTTATTTTTATAAAATAACTTAGCTTTTTCTAAAAAAGTAGATTCAAAATTATCTTCGTCTACATTAATAAATTCAAATAATGATTGATTTATGCGTAGTTTTACCTCATCTAAGCTTATATAAATAATATTATCTAAATTTAGATCCCGTGCATTAATTTTTAAATCTGTAATATTATTTTCATACATGAGTCTATTCGCTCGAATTAAAGCATCTAGATCTTGAATTATATTAATAAATTGTTCTAGAAGTATCATGAATTTATTAAAACATATATTGTAATCGGATGAGCTGAGAGGTTGATTTTCATCTGTAAATTTAAACTTATGAATTAAAATATTACGAATGAAAATATCATTAGTATAGAAATTCTCAATTGAATAATAAGGTGTCATATAGATTTTATTAGAGGATGGTGGATTCTCATGATAATCTTTATCAATAAAACCAAAAAAAAATGATGATCTATATTCTTGTTTAGTATGGTTTTCTAAGGTTTTTATAATTAATTCAACATTTTTTCGACCATAAGAAACTATATAATCCCAATCCTCTTGAAATGATCCTAGATAGGAATTTAAGCTAATATTATAATAATTTATATCATCCTCGCCTTCAAAAAATAAAAAATATCTGTTTGAGTTTTTTTCAAATTTTTCCATAAAAATTTTAAAAGTGACAGAGTCATCTTCTAACTCAGCTAACATGGATTGTACGCGATCAGTCATTGTTAGATTCCTTCATTTCTAGAGAAAGATCAGCAGTATTGATTTTTAAATCATTTGAAAATATAAATGGCGAGTGTGTAGTTGCAAATAAGAATTCACATCTATCAGTTTTTAATATATTTGGTAATAAAATTTTTTGCCATTCTATCGAAAGAGATAATTCTGGTTCATCTATTATTATCCAATATTTTACTTCTTCACTAGTTTCTTTTAATAGTAATCTAGTAAAAAGTGAAATAATTTGTTTTTCACCTGATGATAGATTGTTTAATTCAATAGTTTTATATTCTTTTTTATATTTTTTTAATATTTTTATATCAACATTGTTCTCATCATAAATAATTTTTTTGTTATTGAAATTAAAAAATTCATTAGAAATATTAACAAATTTTTTTATATTTATTTCAGACTTTTCTTGATTTTCATAAATCTTTATTAAATTTATTAACATATAGTATAAGAAATTATATTTTTCATGATTTAATTGATTTTTAGTGCTTAATAGCTCAATTATTTTGTTTTTCGTCTCTTTTGAAATGTTGTCCTCACCTAGTCTTTCAAATATAATTTTTATTGTATTTATTTTTTCAGATAAACCTTGAATTTGATTTTTGGTTGGGTTTTTGAAGGAAATTGAGTTTTTTAGCATGAGACCACTAAACTTATTAAATCCATCAATCATAGATTTTCTTAGATTTATTGATATATCTCTCCAAGTGTTTTCGATATCTTCTATACCAAATTGAATTAGCTTATTACTCATAAACTTTTCTTTAATATCATTACTATTAATCATAAATTCATAATTTAATTCATTGTTGCTAAATTCATCGAACAAAGAATCGATGTTATGCTCAATTCTACGATATGTTGGTAGGTAAATAATCTTTAAATCTTTAAATTCTTTGAATAAATTAACACGGACCTCCATTGTTTTTAGCTGTTCTTGCATATCTTCAATTATGTTTTTTGATTGGTTTTTAGATTTACTTTTTATATTGAGATATAGTTCATTAATATTTTGTTCATTTTTTAATGATGTTTCATAGTTTTGAAATATATCATTATAATCTTGAAAATAAAGTGATAGAATGTCTTCATAATCTTTTATTATTTTTAAAATTTCATTGTTGTTTTTTGATTTTAATTCAGATTTTATTATTGAGCTTGTATTTTTTATTACTTTGCTACTAAATTTGTTTTCATAAACATACAGATAAATTAATGCAGTAAATGTAGAGTTAAGAGGGCGAATTTCTTCTTTATTGGGATTTATATTATTTCTCTGAATAAAATCTTTATATATTTCTATAAAGTCACTATTGATAAAATCATTTAAACTATTTAGTCGCTCTGAGTCTAAAAAAGATCTTAAAATTAATTTTGAAAATTTGTAAGTTAGATTGTTAGAAAGTATTATAATAATCGAGTCAAAATTATAAGTTGAGATTGACTTATAATCTAAAGAAAAAAAACTGTAAAAAATATTTAAAATTGTAGTTTTTCCACTACCATTTTCAGAAACTATAATTTTTTTATTGTCACGAAATTCTAGAGAAACATCATATTCGTTGTTTAAATTCAATATTTTAAATGCTTTTAAAGTAAAATTTTTCATATGTTAATCTTAGTATAAAGGGCTGAATAATCAACCCTTTATACTACAGATTAAATTGTAAACTTTAAAGATTAAAGCGCAGCAATTTGCTCCATATTCGCTTTAACTTTCTCTAACTGAGCAGCAAACTCAGCAAGCTTCGCTTTTTCACCTTCAACAACCGCTGCTGGTGCTTTAGATACAAAGCCTTCGTTTGCAAGTTTGCCCGCAATTTGGTCATGTTGCTTTTGGATTTTATCTAAATCTTTTTGCAAACGAGCAAGCTCAGCTTTAGGGTCAATTAAACCTTTCATTGGTACAAATACCGATGCATGGCTTACAACGCTAGAGCAAGACAAAGGTGGTTCTTGGTCTTTATTCAAGAACTCAATGCTTTCAACTTTAGCCAATGCTTTGAACAATGCTTCAATACGAATAATTTGTTCACGTTCAGCATCAGATGTGTTTTGAAGTAATACTGGCAACAAGCGCGCATTACCTAAGCCCAACTCACCACGGATGTTACGTACGGCACCAATCAAACCTTGAAGCCATTGCATATCTGCTTCAGCTTGTTCATTGATTTTTGCTTGCTCAGGAATCGGGTATTGAGCAGTCATAATCGTTGGGCCGCCTTGACCAAGCATTGGTGCAAGAGTCTGCCAGATTTCTTCTGTCAAATATGGCATAAGCGGATGAGCCAAACGCAATGAAGCTTCCATCACAGCAAGTAATACACGGCGTACTTCAGCTTTACGCTCTTCTGAAACTTCTGCATCATTCAGAACTGGTTTAGTTAACTCAACGTACCAGTCACAGTATTCATTCCAGATAAAGTCGTAAATCGCTTGAGCAGCAAGGTCTAAACGATACGTTGCAAACGCTTGATGTACAGCAGCTTCTGCTTTTTGCAAACGGCTGATAATCCATTGTTCTGGAAGTTCCCATAGATCAGGACGCGCTTCTTGACCAACAGTTTGGCCTTCAACATTCATCAAAACGAAACGAGTTGCGTTCCAGATTTTGTTACAGAAGTTACGGTAGCCTTCAACACGTTTTAAGTCGAACTTGATATCACGACCAGTGTTTGCAAGTGCACAGAACGTGAAACGAACTGCGTCAGTACCATAAGCATTAATGCCTTCTGGGAACTCTTTACGCGTTGATTTTTCAATCTTCGCTGCATCTTTAGGGTTCATTAGGCCAGTTGTACGTTTTGCAACTAAGCTTTCTAAATCAATACCGTCAATCAAGTCTAATGGGTCAAGTACGTTACCTTTAGACTTCGACATTTTTTGACCTTCACCATCACGTACCAAGCCGTGAACGTAAACAGTCTTAAATGGAACTTGCGATGAACCATCTTCATTTTTCATAAAGTGCAAGGTCATCATGATCATGCGGGCAACCCAGAAGAAAATGATGTCAAAACCAGTCACCAACACATCTGTTGGGTGGAAAGTTTTTAAGAAATCATTTGCTGCATCTTTTTGTGCGTCGCCAGTCCAACCTAAAGTTGAGAATGTCCAAAGTGCAGATGAGAACCATGTATCAAGAACGTCTTCGTCTTGTTTAAGTTCAACGTCAGCAGCGATGTTATTTTTCGCGCGTACTTCTTCTTCGTTACGGCCAACATAGATGTTGCCATTTTCATCGTACCAAGCTGGAATACGGTGACCCCACCAAAGCTGACGTGAAATACACCAGTCTTGAATATCACGCATCCACGCCATGTACATGTTGCTGTACTGCTCTGGAACAAACTTAATACGGCCATCTTGAACTGCTTCAATTGCAGGCTCAGCAAGAGGCGCAATTTTTACATACCATTGGTCAGTCAATAATGGCTCAATGATCACACCTGAACGGTCACCGCGTGGCGCTTTTAAGTCATATGGTTGGATTTGATCTAACCAGCCTTCAGCTTCAGCTTGGGCAACTAATTTTTTACGTGCTTCAAAACGCTCTAAACCAGCATAGTCTGCAGGTGCAGTAATAGTTTTAGAAATTTGTTCGCCAGCTTTTGCAATATATTCAAACTCACCTAAAACTTCGGCGTTTTTGTTGAAGATATTAATGATAGGCAAGCTATTGCGTTTACCTAGGTCATAGTCATTGAAGTCGTGTGCAGGGGTAATTTTTACACAGCCAGTACCGAAGTCTTTTTCAACGTAGTCATCGGCAACGATTGGAATTAAACGACCAGTAATTGGCAATACGATGTTTTTACCAACAAGGTGTGCATAACGCTCGTCTTCAGGGTGAACAGCAACCGCAGTATCGCCCAGTAAAGTTTCAGGACGAGTTGTTGCAACCACTAAATAGTCTTTGCCGTCTTGAGTTTTAACTGATTTGTCTTCAAAGAAATATTTAAAATGCCAAAGTGAGCCTTTTTCTTCTTTGCTTTCTACTTCAAGGTCAGAAAGTGCTGTTTGCAGTTTAGGGTCCCAGTTTACTAGGCGCTTACCACGGTAAATTAAGCCGTCTTCGTGCAAACGAACGAATACTTCTTTAACTGCGTTTGATAAACCTTCGTCCATCGTGAAGCGTTCACGTGACCAGTCTACCGAAGAACCTAAACGACGGATTTGTTTCGTAATTGTGCCGCCAGATTGTTCTTTCCATTCCCAAACTTTTTCAATGAACTTTTCACGGCCTAAGTCGTGACGAGTTACACCTTGTAAGCCAAGTTGACGCTCAACAACCATTTGAGTTGCAATACCAGCATGGTCTGTACCTGGTTGCCACAACGTGTTTTTACCCATCATGCGGTTATAACGGGTGAGGGCATCCATAATGGCATTGTTAAAACCATGGCCCATGTGCAAACTACCAGTGACGTTTGGTGGCGGAATCATGATACAGAATGATTCACCGTGACCAGAAGGTTTAAAGTAACCTTGTTCTTCCCACGTTTTGTACCACTTCTTTTCGATCTCGGTTGGATCGTATGTGGTTGCAATATTTTGAGCGGTTTGAGCGTCAGTCATAGTAGCTTAGATCGAATATGCATAAAAAATTGCATCTATTGTAGCAAAAAAATGCCTCGAAATTAATGTGCTGAAAACAGATAAACGGTTTTGTATTTTTTTCAAAAAACGGTAGATTTATGAAAGATGGATCACAATTTAATCGTGTGGCGACACGGCACAAAAATTACAAAAGAATTGAAAAAGGATGTTGCTGATGAGTTATGAAGTTTTTTTGAAAATTTCCGATTCGACTTATACACAATTTGAGGCTATTCGGCAAAAACTGCATGATGGGGTAAGCCAAAGTCAGGCAAAACCTTTAGGCGATGTACTCTCTGATCTTTCTTGTGAAATTATTGAGCAGGTTTTTTCTGTGCTTTTACAGTCAGGAAATGCAAGCATGTCTCCAAAACAACAAGCTGAGTCTGAAAAAGTTATTCAGCAAGTTTTAGAGACTTTTCGAAAATACATGCCTTGGTCAGTTTCATTCTTTGGAAATGAACGTCTTTTACCCTTGGTTGACTACATGACATCCCTCATGAAAGAGCAAGAGCAGCAAGTTTATATTACCTATCCGGTCACGCTTCAACTTGTGCAACAAGCCCAAACCCTTACACAGCAAATTCGTGACGGTAATATGCAAAGTATTACGGCTGCATTTGAAACACTCATACAAATTGTGGATTTAGGCGTAACAAGCCTAGTACGTGAACCTAAAAAGCGTTTAAAATTTAATTTGGTTGTCGATAAAACTCTTAACGGAGTGATCAACATGACGACGCATTTGGGCTATAAACGTTTGGAAAAGTTAGGGACACAGGTCGATCAGACCACAGCAACTCATTATATCAACCACTTTTTGGCCTTCATGCATCAAGCAGCATAATTTAAAAAGATAATAGGAACATCACATGGCCAAACTTGATACTTTGCAAAATAAAGTGGTATGGATTACGGGTGCATCTTCTGGTTTGGGTAAGGCCTTAGCAGGGGAGTTGGCTTTACAAGGCGCAAAGTTGATTTTGACCTCGCGTCGTTTTGAAGAATTAGAAGAAGTGCGGGTTGGCTTATTAAATCCCGATCATCATTTGTCTGTGGTTGCAGATATTACTGATGAAAAGCAGGTTCAAGAAGCTTACAAGCAGATTTTAAAGGCGAAAGGTCGTATTGATTGGCTCATCAATAATGCAGGTTTGAGTCAACGCGCTTTAATTAAAGACACGACAATGGCAACCGAACGCGCCATCATGGAAGTCGATTATTTCTCACAAGTTGCACTCACCAAAACCGTCCTACCAACTATGCTAAAACAGAAGTCTGGCAGAGTTGTATTTGTGTCGAGTGTAGCGGGTTTATTAGGTACACAGTACCGTGCAAGCTACTCGGCTGCTAAAGCGGCAATTCACATGTGGGCAAATAGTTTACGTGCTGAGGTCTCAGATCAAGGTGTCGAAGTTTCGGTTATTTTCCCTGGTTTTGTAAAAACTAATGTTTCTTTCAATGCACTCAATGGCGCAGGGGAACCTCAAGGCCATCAAGATGAAGCAATTGAAAATGGTTTAGAGGCAGATGTTTTTGCCGAGCAAGCTGTAAAAGCGTTAGTACAGGGGCAAGAATATATTGTTGTGGGTGGGGCCAAAGAAAAACTAGGGGTGATGGTTTCTCGGATGTCACCAAAACTTCTTTATAAAATGATTCGGAAAACAAAAGTAAAATAAAAAAGTGATTTCGCCGTGCTAAATTGATGGAAAAGCCCGCATAGAAGGTTCGCCATGGATCAGGATTATCACCGTATTTTAGAAGTCGTCACGCGTTTTCAATTGGTCTTTGATCAGAAAAATTGGGATGCTTTTGATGAGTTGTTGGCAGATCAACTTGAGGTGGACTATTTCCAATTTAGAGGAGAGCCTTTATGTGTCGTGTCTTGTCATGAATATAAAGGTTCTCGGCAGCAAGCCTTATCCCATTTACGACTACAACACAATTTGAGCAATCCTCTAATTCGGATTGAACAAGATCAAGCATGGCTAGAATGTAATTATCAAATTTATCGTTTTTCAGAAAATGATTATTTTCATTCTTTTGGTCGTTATTATTTTACTTTGGCAAAACAACAAGACCGTTGGAAAATTACCCGAATTTGCCAACATTTAACTAAAAATATTGGTAATCCACGTATTCATTTTTCTGAGGTTGGGCAGTATTAATCTTTAACTGCTGTTCCATAAGCAAAAACTTCGACCATTCCGCCTTGCATTCCGAGTTCGGTTGTACTCAGCCGAACTCCCATAATATGAGTAGCACCGACACTTTGCGCTTGTTGTTTTAAACGTACAATCGCCTCTCGGCGAGCACGCTCAACAATACTTTCATAACTGGTTAGTCTTCCACCTAAAACATTTTTTATAGATGCCAATACATATTTAAAGTAATCATGAGAAATCACAACATTACTGCTAATAAAGTGGCCTAGCTGATCACTTGTTGCAAAGCGATTGGTATCAATTCTGATATGGGCAAATTGTTGCTCTTTTTCTAGAAGTTCATTCAAATGTTTTCGTTCAATATGGCGGCCAAAAGCCCAACCAATGCTGAAAAGAATGAGAAAAATAACAAGCTGAAAAATAAGATTGTCCATTTTCTACCTATGCATTAAATGGATCGGGTAGATGAGGTGCTTGAGGCTGCACAACCACTGCTGTGCCATACACAAATAACTCAGAAGCACCTTGTGCAATATTGGAAGTTGAAAAGCGAATACCCACAATTGCATTCGCACCAAGCTGTTGGGCTTTTACAATCATACGCTGCATGGCTTCTTGGCGAGATTCTTCTAATAATTCGGTATAACCCGTCAGTTCGCCACCCACGATATTTTTTAAACTTGCCATCAAGTCACGGCCAACATGCTTACTACGAACGGTACTTCCGTAAACAACATCCAGCTGCTTTACAATCTGGTGGCCTGGAACACTTTCTAAATTACTTAATAACATTGTTTTTTATCAATCTAAATTCTTAAGGTTTCAAGATAAAAAATATTCAGATGAGTTGCAATAAAAAAGCCCACCGAAGTGAGCTTTTATGAATAAGTTATTTAAAACTTATTGCTTTTTAAGTTCAGCACTAGATGGTTGATTAACCACTGTATCTGAAGTATTTGCTTTTAAACCACCACCTAGAGTTTTGTATAACTCGATTTGGTTGTTTAAGTTTGCTTGTTGAAGCAATAACAAACCTTGTTCTGCTGAATAAGATGAGCGCTGTGCATCAAGAACCGTCAAATAACTATCAATACCGGCACGGAAGCGGGCATTTGAAAGTGTGTAGTTGCGGTTAGTTGCTTCTACTAGACGTTGTTGAGCTGTTAAACGCTCACCAATGTTGGCACGAGTTGCAAGCGCGTCATTAACTTCGCGGAACGCAGACTGAACTGATTTTTCATAATCAGACAATGCAATTTTCTGATCAGTTTCAGAAATTTTCACATTGGCACGACGAGTGCCCCAGTCAAAGATTGGTAAGTCTAAGCTTGGACCAATTGACCATACAAAACCACCAGACTTAAATAGATCACTTAAGTCAGTTGATGCATAACCTGCAGAACCCGTTAAGCTAATGGTTGGGAATAAACGTGCTTTTGCAGCACCGATATTCGCACCAGCAGCGCTTAAGTTATATTCAGCAGCTTTTACATCTGGACGGTTGTTAAGTAAGTCGCTTGGTAAACCCGCTGTAAATACATTTTGTTGCGTAATGCGTTTTACAGGTTGGGTTGGTAACAAGTTTTGTGGAACTGATTGGCCAACTAACAAGTTCAACAAGTTTTGCGCTTGAGCAATCTGTGTTTTGTAGTTTGCTACATCATTACGCGCAGTTTCTACAGAAATCTGTGCCTGACGTAGTGGAACTTCACTGTCGATGCCCACATCAAAACGTTTTTTGTTGAGATTGTAAGAATCTTGCTGTGCTTTAAGTGTTTGCTCTGCAAGTCTTAAGTTGGCAGTTGCGAAAGAATAGTTCAACCATGCTTGAGCCACTTGACTGATTAGACTGATTTGAGTCGAATCACGTGCGCTTTGTGTTGCAAGATAACTATCTAACGCAGCATCTTTTAAGCTACGTACGCGGCCCCAAAAATCAAGCTCATAGGCAGTTACACCCAGACCTACTTGATAAGTAGAGTAGGGGTTATTCGGATCACGGCTTTGAGAAACCTGACGAATTGCACTACCACTTGCTCCGATTGTTGGAAGCTGATTGTTCTGTGTAATTCGATATTGCTGTTGAGCACGTTCGATATTGAGCGTTGCTGTACGTAAGTCGCGGTTGTTGGCAAGTGCCAAATCAATCACTCCGAGCAAACGAGGGTCAGCAAAGAACTGTTTGTAACCCTGTTCAGCAATAGACGTACCAGAAGCGCTATATGCATAGCTTTGTGGAATATCGGTTTTCACGACTGGTTCTGGGCCGCGCATGCTTTGACAAGCTGCCAAAGCAAGCGCAAGTGCAGATACCGCAATGCTACGACCTGAAATAGACCATACGTTTTGCATCACGATTTATGCTCCTGAGTGTTTATGGTTTTTGGTTTGTACTTAAAGATACTACGAATCCACACATAGAATACAGGGATAAAGAAGATACCTAAGAACGTTGCACTGAGTACGCCACCGAGTACACCGTAACCAACAGAGTGCTGACTTCCTGCACCTGCGCCTGTTGAAAGGGCAAGCGGAAGTACACCGAAACCGAAGGCAAGGGTAGTCATGATGATTGGACGTAAACGCATTTTTGCAGCATGTAAAGTTGCTTCAATCAGGTCTTCACCTTTTTCCTGCAGCTCTTTTGCGAACTCAACAATCAAGATCGCATTTTTTGCAGAAAGACCGATTACCGCGATCATCGCTACCTGGAAGTAAATGTTATTTGAGAGATTTGGATCTCCTTTAATAATCATACCCAAGTAAGTTAATACGATTGCACCAATAATACCGAGTGGTACTACAAGTAAAACCGAGAACGGAATAGACCAGCTTTCATACAATGCAGCCAAGCAAAGGAAAACGATTAACAATGAAAGCGCATATAAGAATGGAGCTTGAGCACCAGACTCACGTTCTTCAAGTGATAAACCTGTCCATTCATAGTCGAAACCTTGTAAGCCCATAGATGGTAACTTAGCAATAATTTCTTCCATCGCTTTCATCGAGTCACCAGAGCTCACGCCAGGTGCAGGTGTACCTTGAATGTTAACCGATGACACGCCGTTATAACGTTCAAGACGTGGAGAACCATATGTCCATTCGCCAGTAGCAAATGCAGAGAACGGTACCATTTCGCCTTTGTTATTACGTACATACCACTTGTTTAAGTCTTCAGGCATCATACGGCTACCCGCATCACCTTGAACATAAACTTTTTTCACACGGCCACGGTCAACGAAGTCGTTAATGTATGAGCCACCCCATGCAATACGCATTGTATTGTTAATTTCGGCAATACTCACACCCATCGCTCCAGCTTGAGCTTGGTCTACATTAATTTGATACTGAGGTGTATCTTCTTGACCATTAGGGCGAACACCCACAAGACGTTTATCTTGTGCAGCCAAACCTAAGATCGTATTACGTGCAGCAATAAGTTTCTCATGGCCTTGACCACTTGAATCTTTAAGTTGCAAGTTGAATCCGGCTGTTACACCGAGTTCAGGCATTGCTGGAAGCTGTAAAGGCATGATGTAAGATGCGTCTTTAACGATCATGTTCAATGCCATACCACGCTGAATCAATGCGCCAATTTGAGTTTCTGGTGAAGTACGTTCACTCCAGTCTTTCAATTTAACGAAGCCGATACCAGCATTTTGACCAACACCTGTGAATGAGAAGCCCGAAACGGTGAAAATCGATTCCACTGTATCTTTTTCATTCATGAAGAAGTTTGTCATGGTGTCAATCACTTTACCTGTACGGTCAAGCGTTGCATTTGGCGGTAATTGAACAAGTGTCATTACCACACCCTGATCTTCTTCTGGTAAGAATGAAGATGGGAGTTTTTGGAACAAGAACACTAATAAAGCAATAACTACAGCGTAAAGCACGCCAGAGAAGATTTTGCCCTTAAGCATGCGGTTAACACCATTTTGGTAGCTATGCGACATGCGGTCAAAACCATTGTTAAAGCCTCTAAAGAAACGAGCAAAAATATTATTGCTTGGTGCTTTATTTGGATCATGCTGTTTTAAAATGGTTGCACAAAGTGCCGGTGTAAATGTTAACGCTACAATTAACGACAGAACCATTGCTGTTACAAGGGTAATCGAGAACTGACGGTAAATTACACCAGTTGTACCACCAAAGAATGCCATTGGTACGAATACCGCTGTTAATACGCTTGTGATACCAATTAACGCGCCAGAAATCTGTTGCATTGATCGTGACGTCGCCGTGACCGGATCGGTATGATCTTCACTCATAACACGTTCGACGTTTTCGACCACAACGATGGCGTCATCGACCAGAAGACCAATTGCCAATACCATGGCGAACATGGTTAAGGTGTTAATTGAGAAGCCAAAGATATTAATAACAGCGAATGTACCTAACACCACAACAGGTACAGCAAGTGTTGGAATAATCGTTGCACGCCAGTTCTGTAAGAACAAGAACATGACAATGAATACTAAAACTACCGCTTCAATTAATGTGTGTACAACACTTTCAATTGAAAGACGAATAAATGGAGTCGTGTCATAAGCCAGTTTATCTGCAAGACCTGTTGGATAGTTCTTACGTAATTCAGATAAACGATGTTCAACAGCTTCTGCGGTATCAAGTGCGTTGGCACCAGTTGCAATTTTAATTGCAAGACCACCAGCAGGTTTACCGTTAAACTTCGAGTCAAACTGATAGTTATCAGAACCTAACTCTACACGCGCAACATCTTTTAAACGAACCTCAGCACCAGATGCTGTGTTCTTTAAGAAGATATTTTTAAACTGTTCAGGTGTTTGCAGCAAACTTTGTGCATTCACTGTTGCGTTAAGCACTTGGCCTTGTACAGCTGGTGCACCACCTAATTGACCTACTGCTACTTGTGAGTTTTGCGCTTGTAAAGCTGTCGCAATATCACTAGGAGTTAGTTGATAACTGGTTAACTTAGCTGGATCAAGCCAGATACGCATTGCGTATGAACCACCAAAGACTTGTACCTCACCCACACCAGCAACACGGCTAAGTGGTTCTTTAATTGATGAGTTTACGTAGTCTTTAATGTCTGAATCAGAAAGGCTGTTATCTGGTGAGTAGAATGCAATAACTTGCAAGAAGCTTGCACCAGATTTAGTTACTGTTACACCTTGACGCTGTACATCTTCAGGTAAAAGCGCAGTTGCAGATTGCAATTTGTTTTGAACCTGAACCTGTGCAATATCTGGATCAATACCTTGTTCAAAGTTTAATTGAATAGAGGCCTGACCGTTACCAGCACTGTTAGATGAAATGTAGCGTAAACCATCTAGACCATTCATTTGTTGTTCAATGATCTGGGTTACAGTGTTTTCAACAGTCTCAGCAGATGCACCAGGATAAGTTGCAGCAATTGTAACTGTCGGTGGTGCAATCGTCGGATACTGTGCAATAGGCATTTTTGTTAGCGTGAGAATACCTGCCAACATAATGACTAATGCAATCACCCACGCAAAAATGGGGCGATGAATAAAAAATTGTGCCATTCAATCTACCCCTTATGCATTAGATGCTTTCTGTTCTGCTTGAGGTTTACCTGATTGAGCCGGTTTTGTCGCATTTGGAGCTGCACCTTGTGGATTCGCTGGTTGAGCTTGGTAAGGTTTTGCTGAAACTTCTTGCCCTTCTTTAACTTTGGCAACACCGTCAACAATCACTTTATCACCAGCTTTAAGACCGTTAGTCACAATCCAGTTTTGTCCTTGAACACCAGAGGTTTCAACAGGACGACTCTCAACAGCACCTTTGGCATTAACAAGCATTGCTACAGCTTGACCTGTAGGTAAACGTGTAATTGCAGCTTGAGGAATCAGGTAAGCATTAGGAACTACACCTTGAACAATCTGTGCAGTGGTATACATGCCTGGAAGTAACAGATGATTCGGGTTCGAGAATACGGCACGTAAAGTAATCGTTCCTGTATCCTGATTTACAGAAGCATCAGAGAAAGCAAGTTGTCCTTCGATTGGGTAAGTTGAACCATCTTCGAGCTTCAATTTCACTTTCGTGTTGTTACTATTGTTCAAACTACCTTTGCTAAGTTGTTGACGTAAACGTAATAACTCGGCACTAGACTGGTTAATGTCAACATAGATCGGATCTAACTGTTGAATCGTCACTAACGGATCAGTTTGGTTGGCAGTCACTAAAGCACCAGCTGTTACAGAAGAACGTCCAGACTGACCAGAAATTGGTGAGCGAATTGTAGAGTAGCCAAGATCAACATTTGCATTCGTTACTTGAGCTTTTGCAGCAGAAACTTGTGCTTCGGCAACATTAACCTGACCAAGTAAGTCGTCATACTCTTGTTTAGATACAGCGTTACTTGAAACAAGTTGCTTATAACGGTTTAACTTAGTACGTAGTGAAGCTAGATTTGCCTGTTGTTGTAAAAGGGTAGCCTTTGCATTTTCAAGCGTTGCACGGTTAGTTCGAGAATCCAGTTCATATAGAGCCTGTCCTTCACGAACGTAACTTCCTTCAGCAAACAAGCGTTTTAAAATCACACCACTTGTTTGAGGGCGAACTTCAGAAATTTGATATGCTGAAGTACGGCCGGAGAGTTCAACGCTTTGTTCAACACTTTGTGGTTGAGCAACAATAACACCTACTTCTGCAGGCGGCATTTTCTGAGCAGCAGCAGCTTGCTGTTTCTCATCGGAGCCTTTGCTACAACCAACAAGTGCGATACTTGTTGCTAATGCGCAAGCAGTAAGGGCAGGAGCCCAAAGCTTAGCCGACATCATTGTTCCACCTCGTTTAGATAAAATCTAAAAATATATTTGTTTTCTACTTAACCTACTTTGTGTTTGTAATAACCAGAGCCAAAGCAGTGCAATCCAAATAAAACCTATGCCCCAACCGGCGAGTACATCTGTTGGAAAATGAACTCCAGCATATATTCTTGAAAGCCCCATGCAGATAAACCAAAGACAGGAAATCAAAATGATATAAGGAGAGTTAGTGTTGGGCTTATGGCATAACATTATCATTGCCATACAAGCCAGTGTTGATGCATAAACACTATGTGCACTTGGGAACGATGCACCATAACTTTCGACAATATGATATACCTGTGGAGGTCTTGGACGGTCAACACACCACTTGAGCAGCCAACCCGTGATGATACTGCCAAGAACACCCACGCTAATGAAAATAACAGTAATATATTTTTTATACCATGCTTGATATATACACACCAATAAGGATAAAAAACATACAAAAGGCATACCACCTACACGTGCTAGAAAAGTCGTAATAGAGTTAAGATAATCTGATCGATTTTCACTCAATATTTGAACGGTGAGAAGATCCAAAGATTGAAGTCTTGGTACAAAAAGACCAAGAACACCTAATCCTAAAAAAATACAACCAATAAAAAGCAATAAATAGGGCATGTATATACCTTTGCTTGTTCAAGCAGTGTCTACTACTGAAAGCCGTTAAAAGTGTACTTGCCAGTACACTTTTTTTCAAGCCTGATAGATCATCGTAAATTCATTTTGAAAATTTTTTAACATTTGGAAAAACAATCACAACAAAATTGACGAAAATCACATTTTGTGTACAAGGCAAAATTTTTAGTGGTCTGCTTTTTTTCCGTTATTTGTTGAGGTATTTTCTTCAAGTTCTAATGGTTGTTTTGGTGGCCAGAAAAAATCGCTTGGACGAGTTAAAAAATGGGTCATGACCAATTTGGCTAAAGGTTTCCATTGTTCAAAGCGGACTCGACGCGCTCGTAATGCCACAATAATCGTTAAGGTGAAACTCACAAATAAGTTAGTGAGACCAATGCATAGCACACCAAGAAAGGACACGATAATCAGTCCGATATCTGGGCTGCCGTTAATAGTCATTAAACCTTGAATAAAGTTAGCGGATGCAAAGGCAATATGGCGAATATCTAAAGGTAGACCTAGGATAAAGCCTATAGTTCCCATACTTCCTAACATAATACCGAATAAGAAGTTACCGGCTAACGCACCTAAATTACGTTCAATATATTCAGCAAAATGGTTAAGGCGATCTTGGCCAAACCAACTAGCTAAACGGCGATGTGCTCTTAGACGCGGGCCGACTTTTCGGTAAACAGCCATATTGTCAAAGTATCCTGCAATGAGACCTGACAAAAACAGACATACTCCAGCAATTGCGGCATGTGGCACGGCTAATGACGTAAAGGGGTTTAGACTGTGTAGAAGATAAGTTGCTTTAGTATGGGTTAATAACGGTTCATCAAGGTAAAACTGCCAAGCAAAAGTGATGAGTGCAGCAGTAGGAATTGCAATTGAAATATTGCCTAAAATAGCAATAAATTGCGTTCGGATAATATTAATAATAAGCGCCGCTAATTCCGCAATTTGAGCCGTTTTAGAGCCTTTACGTTGCTGTACTGTTGCAGCAAGAGCAGCTGCCGTCATAGCAGGTTGCTTGGTCGCGACTGTAAAATGCAGAACATGAATCAGAATGAAACCTAGGGAATAATTCATACTGAAAGTAAAGGCTTGCATGAGCGGGGCCATTGTCATTCTTGCAGCAAGAATTTTTAAAGATGCCATAAAGGCAATAATGACACCTGCACCAGCGGCAGCTTTATACATTCCCCAAAAGCCTTTGGTATCTGTACTTACGTAATGTTCACCTGTTCGGCTAGCATTTTCTGTAACCTGAAAGGCAATGAGTTCACTAGTCGTACTGAGTAATGAGCGTACACTTTTTTCGCTGTAATGTGCCTTGGTTAAATCGGAAATCAGATGTCCTAAAGAAACATATTTTCCTTTAGTGTTATCTACGACCAGATAAAGTAATAACTCAATTCGATCAAGACATTGCTCAAGTAATGACAGTAAGTAAGTCAAACTTAAGCTGACACCAATTCTTTTGGTCGCACGGCGAATCTTTAAAACCACATCTCGGCATTGTTCCAACATAACAAATGCTTGTGATGCATCGGGCGGGGAAATAACTGCAATTTCATGTTCAGAAATTTCTTGTTTTTTATACTTTTCAATAAACTCAATAATTTCACGGTTCTGAACTAAAAACGGCGACTCATATTCTGTTAATTCTGGCTGAGCGTTAATAAATTCGGGATAAAGACCAATTCCACTAATTCGATAGGATAGGACTGTAATGGCTTTAATCATTTCACTTTGAATAACTAACTTCTCATCGACATTACTCTGGCTTTGCCCAATAAGACTAAATAAATTTGCCCAATCTTCATCATCAATATTATTGAGCCAGATTTTGTCACTCTCTAGATAGAAAATTTTTCCAATTAATATTTTGAGTTGGCTAGAGTCTTCGATTAACGGTAAAAAATGTGCTCCGAGTCTTTGCCCAAGCTGGTTCCAGAAACCATCTAAAGACAAGATTCCGCTATCGGCATATAAACTAACTTGCTTATAGTGATTAATTAAACGTAATAAAAAAGTTTGTAGTAAGAAGGGCGCTGTAGGTGTGCGCAAAAGACTTTCAATAAAAGCCTGTATTTTTTTCTTAATTTCATCCGTATCTTGTGGGTTGGATGGCCGGATGACATTGACGAGTTCAATCAGTAGATTTTCATCAATGACAGCTCGAGGATCCTCAAGCTGTTTCTCTATTTTTAAAAAAAGATCTGAAAAATTTATATGCATAGGCAAAATAATATCTATTGTATTCGATGTAACGCAAGCTGAGTTAAGTTAATCAAAGCCTGACGATACGGTGTATCGGGTAGGTTTGATAAAGCTTGCAGTGCTGCTTCTGTTTCTTCTTGGGCACGTTGGTTGCAATAATCTAAAGCACCAGACTTCTGTACAATTTCGATGACCTGAGATAGTTGGTCTACTCCACCGGTTGCGATACTGCGACGAATAATCGCATGCTCTTCACCTGTTGAGCGTGCTAATGCAGAAATTAACGGTAAAGTTGGCTTACCTTCCATTAAATCATCACCAATATTTTTACCTAATGTTTCAGCATCAGAGGTGTAGTCTAAAATATCATCAATAATTTGGAATGCATTACCAAAATGACCAGCAAACAATCTTAATGGCTCACGGTACGCTTCTTGCCCCGCCAAAATAGCAGCACCTTCTGTAGCCAGCTCAAACAGGCGAGACGTTTTACCATGAATAATTTTTAAATAAGTTTCTTCAGTTGTATCTGGTTGATGCTGCGATTGAAGTTGTAATACTTCACCTTCAGCAATTTCACATGTACCTGTTGAAAAGTCTTTCAATAAAGTCATGTTGTTTAAATCGACTAGTAAATCGAAAGCACGAGCAATCAAGAAGTCTCCGACTAAAACAGCTGTCTGATTGTTCCATGTCGCATTTGCTGTAGGGCGACCACGACGAAGCCCAGATTCATCTACCACATCATCATGGACCAGTGTCGCGGTATGTAACATTTCAATGATTGCAGCTAAACGCTGTGCATTTGCCATGTTATCTAAACCACAAGCACGTGCTGCAAGCAAACACATGATTGGACGCATACGCTTTCCGCCAGCTTCAACGACGTGTTTGCTGACAGACATGACTAAACCGACTTTTGAGCTAATTCCTTCATTAATCAAGTGATCCATCGCAGCGAAGTCTGAAGCAACAGGCGCAAGAATGTCTTGCTTGAAATCGATGACCATATGAAGAAAAACCCCGTATTGGTAGATAAGTGGCGTTAGTGTATCAATTAAAGATGTGTTGCACAGGTTAACAAGTGGCTGATATTAATCATTTCTATTGTTTTTAAGCGTTTTTTGTTCTTTATTTAAGCAAAATACGATGTTTTCGGCAAAACAATAAATTTAATGACATCAGCATTAATACAACTTGTTCTTGACGCAATTTGTGTTTGGAACTGTATTTTAATTTTCATTCAGAATCAATGAAAACTGCTAAATTCCAGTCCAAGCTGTTTGATTTTGTAAGAATAGGGGATCATGCTTTACTGATATATAGAAAATACTTGTCGTTTGATCAAATTTCACTTAAAATCTGTCGCCTTGTATAACCCCAGTGGCGATCGTTTTAAGATCGATATATCCCTTTATCGACACGACGACACGGGCTGATTGGAGTACATTATGTACGCAGTAATCCAAAGCGGTGGTAAACAGCACCGTGTAGTTGAGGGTGAAACCCTTAAAGTTGAATTATTGAAAGCTGAATCTGGTGCGACTATTACATTTGATGATGTATTAATGGTTGTAAACGGTGACAACATTCAAATCGGTGCTCCAGTTGTAGCTGGCGCTAAAGTAACTGCAGAAGTGATTGGTCATGGTCGTCACGACAAAATCCGCATCATCAAAATGCGTCGTCGTAAACACTACCGTAAACAACAAGGTCACCGTCAATGGTTCACTGAGTTGAAAATTACTGGTATTTCAGGCTAATCACGAGGAGTAAGAGACATGGCAACTAAAAAAGCCGGTGGATCGACGAAGAACGGTCGTGATTCAAACCCAAAAATGTTAGGTGTTAAAGTTTACGGCGGTCAAGCTGTAACTGCTGGTAACATCATCGTTCGTCAACGTGGTACAGAGTTCCACGCTGGTGCAAATGTTGGTATGGGCCGTGACCATACTTTATTTGCTACTGCTGACGGCGTAGTAAAATTCGAAGTGAAAGGTCAATTTGGCCGTCGCTACGTAAAAGTTGAAACTGTATAAGTTTTAGCTCGAAAAAAGCCCACATTTTGTGGGCTTTTTTTATGGTATTTATTTTTATTCATCTTCATCATGATGAATGAAATTCTACAAACAACATGAATAACATAACAAAATATCTTATTTTCTCAATGATTAGCACAGAGTTTGTCGGTTAATATGAGTCTTGAATTAAGAGCTTACTCAGTTTCATAACTATGAAAGAGAGTAAGTTGTCTTACAGCAACTAAAAAGGTGATGACATGAATATGCTTCGTAAAACTATGTGTGCTATTACACTTAGCGCGTCAGTGCTTGCTCCTGTAATGAGTACTACAGTGTTTGCTGCGCCTGTAGCAGCACCGGAGCAACAGGCAATTGGGAACCTGGTTAATCAGTTATCAGGTTTACAGCGTTTGACTGCCGACTTTGAACAAACAACTAAAGCCAATACAAAAACTGTGGCACAGAAAAAGAGTTTAAGTGCACAGCATATGAACCAGACATTTAAAGGCTCAATGAAAGTTGAGCGTCCGGGGAAATTTTATTGGGAAACAGTAAGTCCTGCTAAACAAACTATTGTAACGAGCGGAAAAACAGTATGGATCTATGATCCGGATTTACAACAAGCGGTCCGCCAAAGCTTAGATGATCAGGTTGCAGATACACCAGCATTATTACTCTCTGGTAATACCAACCAAATCATGAAGTCTTATCGTGTAACACAACCCGATAAATCTAAACTTTATTTCACATTATTCCCTAAAAAAGAAGATGGGGCATTCCAAAGCTTAACGATTAGCTTCGGAGCAAATAAAGCGCCTACACTTATGGTATTACAAGACTCATTAGGTCAAACCACCTATGTACGCTTTAAGAACGTTAAAGTAAATGCTTCAATTCCGGCATCAGTCTTTAACTTTACACCGCCAAAAGGTACAGATGTTATTGACCAATAATTAAAGCCTCTTCAAAAAAGCTACCGTAAAAGGTAGCTTTTTTTTATATAAGAGAGGCAGATACATTTTTTAACCCCGTCTTATTCTTACGCTTTGTATAGTGTTAGAGGTAAATTCATGGGGATTATTATGCGACTTTACGATAAGAAAATTATTTTTATTCTTCCATTAATGGCTGCAATGGCAATGGTGACGGGTTGCCAACCAAAGTCGGCAGCCAAAGAAGAGCAGGCTGCTTCGACTGCAAAAGTTAAAGAAACGAAAGAGGCTGGTGTTCCTGTAATTCAAGCAAAAGTAATCCCAGTAAAATTGCCAAAATCAAAAGTTTGCTTAGAAGATGGTTGTACTGAGTATGATTTTCAAACAGTACAGACCAATCAAAAATGGATTAATGATTACTTCACCAATCGTATAAAGAAAGCAGATCCGAATGCTTTTGCAAATTTAGCCGATCAACCAGTTGAAGTACCTGAAGGTGAACCAAATTCAAGTCAAAGTGCAATTTATGTTCGCTATTTAGGGCAAAACTATAATCTTGCCACCTTTGCATTACAGACTTATTCATACTCAGCTGGTGCTGCACACGGCATGTCTCATCAAGAATTTGTAAATTTTGATTTGTTAAATAAAAAGCACATTACTGTTGAAGAGCTTATAAAGCCAGATGTTGAAAAACAGTTGGTTGATGCACTTTTTGAAGCAAATACAAATTGGCTTCAAGCACATAATATTAGCCGTGAAAAACTTCAGCTAAGCGATAATTTTTACTATGGTGCTAATGGCATTGTATTTGTCTATCCAATTTATGAGCTAGCTTCATATGCAGAGGGAATGTCTGAATTAACGCTGCCGTATTTTGAGGCGAATAAGTTCATTAAACCTGAGTACTTACCAAGTGTGCCAAACTATAACTTGTAAAACTGGTGATCTATTCTAACAATTGTGTGAAAGCTATTCGTTATGAAGATGATCACTATATTTTTTAGTGTTAAGGCCTTACACTATAGCCAGTTTTTTACCCATATTATGATTGATTATGATCGACCCTAAGTTACTCAGAAATAATATTGAAGCCGTTAATGCGGCTTTGGCAAAACGCGGTGTTCAATTAGATGTTCAAGAATGGGCTTCTTTAGAAACTCGCCGTAAAGATTTGCAATCAAAAACTGAAAAATTGCAGGCAGAACGTAATGCCGGTGCAAAACAAGTGGGTCAGATTAAAAAATCCGGTGGTGATGCTTCTGAAATCATGGCGCGTATGCAAGCCATTGGCGACGAAATCAAAGCTGCTGAAGTTGCTTTGTCAGAGTTACAAAACGAGATTGAACAAAAAGCGCTGAGTATTCCTAACTTACCAGATGAGTCTGTTCCTGCTGGTAAAGATGAAGATGATAACGTTGAAATCTCAAAATGGGGTACGCCTCGTCAGTTTGATTTTGAAATCAAAGATCATACTGATTTAGGTGAGTGGATGGGTGGTTTAGAGTTTGAAACCGCTACTAAATTGACTGGTTCACGTTTTAGCGTATTGAAAGGTTCTTTAGCACGCCTACAACGTGCATTAACACAGTTCATGCTTGATACCCATACTTTAAAGAATGGCTATACAGAAGCTTACGTGCCTTATTTGGTCAATGCTGATTCACTTCGTGGTACTGGTCAGTTGCCAAAATTTGAAGAAGATTTATTCAAACTTCAAGGTGAAAAAGAATATTACCTCATCCCTACAGCAGAAGTTCCAGTTACTAACTTCGTTCGCGATGAGATTATTGATACCGAACGTTTGCCTTTAAAATATGCAGCGCATACGCCATGTTTCCGTAGTGAAGCTGGTTCTTATGGTCGTGATACCCGTGGTTTAATTCGTCAGCATCAATTTGATAAAGTTGAGATGGTGCAAATCGTTAAACCTGAAACATCTATGCAAGCACTTGAAGAGCTTACTGCACATGCTGAGGGCATTTTGCAGGCACTAGGTTTGCCATACCGCAAGATTTTGCTTTGTGGTGGTGACATGGGCTTTGGTGCAACTAAGACTTACGACTTAGAAGTTTGGGTTCCAAGCCAAAATACTTATCGTGAAATCTCTAGTTGCTCTAATATGGGTGATTTTCAGGCACGCCGCATGAAAGCACGCTACAGAATGGATCAAAAGAAGATCGAATTGGTGCACACACTAAATGGTTCTGGTCTGGCAGTTGGACGTACTTTGCTTGCTGTAATGGAAAATTACCAACGTGAAGACGGTTCTATCGAGATTCCAGAAGTATTACGCCCATATATGGGTGGTGCAACGTTTATTGACTAAGCTTTGCATCTAAATTGTGCACGGTTTTTGCTTAATCCAAATCAGATGATTAATGTAGAGGTTTAAGGTGGATATTTTTCCAATCTCTTTAAAGTTGCAACAGCAACATTGTCTGATTGTAGGTGGTGGGCATATTGCATTGCGCAAAGCAAACCTTTTAGCCAAAGCGGGAGCAGTAATCGATATTATTGCTCCTGCAATTGAAGAGCAGCTTTTACAGTTAGTCAAAACGACAGGCGGAGAGTATTTTGCCGAGTCCTTTGCTGAAAAAATATTAAATACACCATATCGATTAGTGATTGCTGCAACTAATGATGCACAAGTGAATAAAGCTGTTTTTGAACAATGTGAAGCGCGTAATTTATTGGTCAATAGTGTTGATGATATTCCACATTGCCGCTTTATGGTTCCAGCTATTATTGATCGTTCTCCGTTAATTATTTCTGTCGCTTCAAATGGTGCATCACCAGTTTTATCAAGACAACTTCGTACTCAAATAGAAACAATTGTGCCGCATGGCATGGGTAAGTTGGCTGAGTTTTCTGGTCAGTGGCGTAAGCAGGTAAAAGAAAAAATTCCCAATCCAGATGAGCGTCGGATTTTTTGGGAAAACCTCTATGCTAGCCCATTGAAAGAACAAGTTTTCAATGACAATTTAGAAGTTGCAAATGGTTTGATTCAGCAAGCCTTAACAGAATGGACTGCACCTAAAGGTGAAGTTTATTTGGTAGGCGCTGGACCGGGTGATCCAGAGTTACTGACACTAAAAGCATTACGTCTTATGCAGCAAGCTGATGTTGTGATTTATGATCGTCTTGTTTCTGCACCCATTTTAGAGCTTTGCCGTCGTGATGCGACTAAAATTTATGTCGGTAAAGCCCGTTCAAATCACTCCGTTCCCCAAGATGGTATTAATGCTTTACTAGTTGAATATGCTCAAAAAGGAAAGCGTGTTTGTCGTTTAAAGGGTGGTGATCCATTTATCTTTGGACGTGGTGGTGAAGAGATTCAAGAGCTCGTTGAGGCGAATGTCACTTTCCAAGTTGTACCAGGTATAACAGCAGCATCAGGCTGTTCAGCTTATGCGGGTATCCCATTAACACATCGTGATTATGCACAAAGTGTTCGTTTCTTGACTGGGCATTTAAAGGAAGGTTCACCTGAACTTCCTTGGAATGAGTTGGTTTATGAAAATCAAACTTTGGTTTTATATATGGGGCTAGTTGGTTTAGAACGCATTTGTGAGCAACTTATTGCTCATGGTCAACGTGCTGATATGCCGGTAGCTTTAATCTCTAAGGGAACCACACCAGACCAGAAAGTTGTAGTTGGAACATTAGCTGATATCGCAACAAAAGTGTCTGAACATAATATCGTAGCACCGACTTTAACCATTATTGGTGAAGTGGTGAATTTACGTGAACAGTTAAAATGGCAATAAGTTCATTTGAGTTTATTGCTGGTTATTAAAGTCGAGAAAATTTGTGATTCATGTTGTCCTTTACGAGCCTGAAATTCCTGCCAATACAGGCAATATCATTCGTTTATGTGCTAATACTGGTGCACAGTTACATCTAGTCAAGCCTTTGGGTTTCGAGCTAGATGATAAAAAGCTCAAACGAGCAGGCCTTGATTATCATGAATGGGCACGTATGCAAATTTGGGACAACATAGAACTTTGCCTTGCTGACCTGAAAGCTAAAGGGGTTGAGCATGTTTTTCCACTCACCACTAAAGGTTCTGCAACTCCGCATACAGTTGATTTGAATCGACCTGTGGCTTTACTGATGGGACCAGAAACACGCGGTTTGCCTGAGCATGTTCGCTTGATGTTCCCACAAGAACAGTGGATTCGTTTGCCGATGGCGGAAAACTCAAGAAGTTTAAATTTATCTAATGCAACAGCTGTGATTGTTTATGAAGCATGGCGTCAGCAGGGTTTTAAAAACTTAGCATAAGTTAATAGTTTTTAAATAAAAATAAGGCCACAGTTGTAGCCTTATTTTTTTATATAACTCCAATTAAGCCTGTTCTAGCACTTTTTCATCATAAGTCATTTGGGCTGCTAAAACCTGTTCAATATTGGTTTCGGCCCATTCCTTTAATTGGAATGCCATTGAAGCGACATTTTGCCCCAGAGAAGTGAGTGAGTAATCAACACGAATAGGAGACGTATTCTGAATTTTACGCTCAATAAAACCATCTCTTTCCAGCATTTTTAACTTTTGTGATAAGACTTTAGGCGAAATACCTTGAATATTCTTTTTTAGCAAGTTGAAGTGCTGAGTTTCCTCTTCAAGCACATTTAAAATTAATAAAACCCACTTATCTGCAATTTTTTCAAAAAATAAACGAGCAGGGCAATGTTGTTGAAAAACATTATATTTTAGACATTCATTCATACTATTTACCTGCTAATTTCTTAAAAAATTACCATAGTTACCAGTTAGTAACTAATTGACACCTAGTTTCTAAAATATATCATAAAGTGGAATTTAATAAAACAAAGGTTTGCTCCCATGTCTAACTCTAATATCGCGGTTGTATATTTCTCTGGTTATGGCCACACTAAAGTAGTGGCTGAAACGTTTGCAAACGAAATTAATGCTCAGCTCATCCAAATTGATCAAGAAGGTAATATTACTGAGCAAAATTGGCAGACATTAAATGATGCGAAGGGGATTGTTTTTGGTGCTCCGACTTATATGGGTACAGCACCATGGCAGTTTAAAAAGTTTGCTGATGCAACTTCAAAAGTTTGGTTTACACGTGGGTGGCAAGATAAAGTATTTGCAGGCTTCACAAACAGCGCGAGCTTAAATGGGGATAAGCAGGTTACTCTTATTCAATTACAGACTTTAGCATCGCAACATGGTGGAATTTGGGTAAGCCTTGGTTTATTACCAGCGAATACAAAAGATGCAACACGTGAAGATGTAAATAACTTAGGTGGTTCAGTTGGACTTTTAGTTCAATCGCCTTCTGATGCAAGTGTAGAGGAAGTTCCTGCTGGAGACCTTGAAACAGCGAAACTCTATGCTCAACGTGTACAAAATATTGTGAACAAAATTTTTGGTTAATTTGACCATAAAAAAAGGCGCTTTAAGCGCCTTTTTTATTATTCGTGTTCATTATGCTGTGGAGCATTATATTTGAAACCTTTGGTTTTGTAGGCCAAATAACCTACACCAATAACGGCCCAAGCTAAGCCAATTTGTAAGGCAAGCTTATCAATTTCTAGCCACATCATAAACACACTGGCAAAACCAAGTGTTGGTATAACAATATAGTTGATGATGTCTTTAAACGTTTTATTTTTGCCATCTCTTAATGCATAGCGAGAAATCACAGAGAAGTTAACAAAACTAAAAGCGGTTAAAGCACCAAAACTAATCAAGTTGACAATATGCTCAAGATCTAAGAAACCAGCAGATAAAGCAACTACACCCACAATAAGAATGTTGTAAGTTGGAGTATGTAATTTTGGACTAATATGACCAAATAATTTCTTATTGATTACGCCGTCACGTCCCATTACATACATTAAACGAGATACACCAGCATGAGCAGAGATACCTGATGCCATAACAGCAACTACGGCAAAATATAAAACCAAAGTTTTAAACGCAATACTACCAATCGCAGCAACCATCACAGGCTGTGATTCATCGAGAGGATTAAAATAAGTATTTGGGTTGCTAGGGAAATATAATTGGATGAAGTAAGTACTTACAATGAAAATAATACCTGCAAGTAATGCTGTCGTAAAAATAGCTTTTGGAAGCGTTTTCTCTGCATCTTTTGTTTCTTCAGCAAGAGAAGATAAAGCATCAAACCCTGTGAAAGAGAAGCAGAGTACAGTTGCACCAGCAATTAAAGCACTTACGGATGTCATGTCGTTCCAAAAAGGAGTTAATGACCACAAGGCAGCTTTATCTGGATTTAAAGTTCCATCTGCATATACACCTTGAGTGAGTAAAATGTATACCTGATAAACGAAATAAAAAATTACGCCAAGCTGAATAATAACGATTGTACTGTTAAAGCGTGCGACAAATCGTGCACCAAATAAGTTAATAACAGTCATTAGGGTGGTTAAACCAATCACCCATAACCAGTTATTTACCTCTGGAAAAAGAGCTCTTAGATAAATATCTGCCAAAATAATATTAACAAGCGGTGACAGTAAATAGTCTAACCAAGAAGACCAACCCACCATAAAACCAACATTAGGGTGAATTGATTTTTGTGCATAGGTATAAGCTGAACCTGAAGATGGATAGCGCTTAATCATATGTCCATAACTGATCGATGTTAATAAAATTGCGACTAATGCAAAGATGTAGGAAGTTGGTACATGACCGCCACTTCGCTCTGATACTAAACCAAAAGTATCGAATAACGTTAATGGCTGAATATAAGCTAAACCAATAATAATAATGTGCCAAAGCACAAGATTCTTTTGAAGTTTAGCTGTTGGTTTAGTCCCAGATAAATTTGTCAACGGCGTTATCCTCATAATCGTTGATCAAGGATCAGCTTGGTGTTAAGGATCGTTTGAGACGAACGATCCCCCCTACAGAAAAAGATAAAGTGCGCCAATCTATCCTAAATTGATGCAAATTGTCAGTACTTTCATCGATTTTTTAGCAAATTTTTTGCCATATTTCCAAATAAAAAGATGAATAAAAATTCACAGTGATAAAAAAGACCTGATTTTATATAAAAATCAGGTCTTTATCTTTAAGTCTCGAGTTTAGCCTATCGAATTACCATGCCTTTTGTAAGATCTCTCGGATATCTTTTAGGCTTGCTTCTTTAGGGTTGTAAATAATTGAGCCGTCATTTAGTGCTTTTTCTGCAACTTCATCGAGCTGTGCTTCCGTTACTTTGCCAGTTTCACGTAAAGTACGTGGTAACTTGGTTAAAGTAAATAAACGATCACGCATTGCTAAAATTGTTGCAATCGCTCTGTCTGCACGTTGAGTTGCTGGAGTTTGTGCATAGATATCAGCACCAGCTAACGGCAATAGTAATTCACCAATTTTCTGGCCATTTACCTGCTTATTATATTCAAGCACATACGGTAAGAATAAATTCATGCATAAACCGTGGGGTAGGTGAGCAACAGCACCTAAAGCATGACCTAAGGAATGTACAAGGCCTACCATTGAGTTTGAGAATGCAATACCTGCCATTGTAGAGGCTTGTGCTAGTTCTAAACGACCTTGTGAGTCATTTGGGTTTTCTAGGACATTAAATAGGTTTTCACTAATCTTTTTAATTCCAGCACTTGCATAAGCATCGCTAAGTGGATTGGCAGCCATACATGTATAGGCTTCAACACAATGTGTTAAGGCATCCATACCTGTCATTGCAGTTAAATGAGGTGGCAATGTAAGTGTCATGCGCGGATCTAAAATCGCTGCATGTGGCATTAAGTAATAAGAGGCAAATGCCAATTTAACATTCTTTTGCGTATCTGAAACCACGGCAACCATAGTCACTTCAGATCCCGTACCTGATGTAGTCGGAATTACGAAAAATGGTTTTAATGGTTTTGGTAGGTTGTGTGCACCAGAATATTGAAGTAAGTCATCTCCACCTTCAGATACTAAAATGTTAGTTGCTTTAGAAGTATCGATAACTGAACCACCACCTACAGCAATAATCGCATCGCATTTATTCTTGCGATAAGCTTCTGCGGCAAGACGAACGACTTCTAAACTTGAGTCTGGTGGAACATCATCAAACACATGACCAATGACAGCATCAGTCGTACTGAACGCAGCTTCAATCGGGTTGAGTAGGCCATTTGCGCGCACACCTTTATCTGTAATGATGAGCGGACGTTTTGCACCTAAAGTCGCAAGTTCAAACGGAATATGTTCTAACGCAGCATTACCGGCAATGACTTTTACAGGACAAAAGAATTCGTAATATGGTTTAGCCATGTTATGCGCTCCGCTTGAAATAGGACTTAGCTACTTTTAAGTAAATATTTGCAGCTTCGTTGAATTTTTCTTTTAGGGTGAGTTCGGTTGGGTATTCTTTGACTGCAAGAGACGCAACCAATTTAGGTAAAATGAGAGATTCCATTTTATTTAGACAGCGTACTAAACGAATGGCAGCAGATACATCGCCATCAGCAATCATTCGGTCATTAGCAAATGCTTGGGCAGTACTTTCTTGAAAAGAAAATACTAAAAAGGCATGAGTTACATGTTTGAATGTAATAGTTAAGTCTGGCTTTCTTTCAGCTCTTTTGAGTAGCTCTAACTGTTTGTCTTCTGTGACTCGAGCAAAAAATGCTGGTCCATTTGGGAAAACATTCATTGAAAGTACAAAGTGAACAGGAAATTTAGATACTTCCTCTTGTATTTCAGTGTCCACTTGACTTGCCATGACTAAGCCACGACCAACAACATCCATCATGAGCTTAACATAGGCAAGTTGCAGAGTAGGCTTTACAGCTTTTGTCGAAATCACTCGCGTATCCCTTGTTAAAATTATGCAAAAGCAAATTTAGAGTAATTACTCTAATCCATTTTTATTTCATCGCAAAGCGATTTATTCAGTTTTGACTTCTGGGTCATTAAAGTATCCAGTGTTCTTAATATACTCAATAAAGTCTTGGCAAAGTTGAGTGAATGATGGATAAGGAGTCACCAAATCTTGTATACGCACCATTTCTAAACCAGCGTAGCCACAAGGATTGATCGTCTGGAACCCATCTAGGGCACAGTCTAAGTTTAATGCTAACCCATGGTAGCTACGACCACGACGAATTTTAAAACCTAGGGAACCGATCTTACGGCCATCTACATATACTCCTGGTGCATCAGGCTTAGCATACGCTTCAATTCCGTATTTTTTTAAAACATCTATCATGAATTGTTCAGCAAAACTGACCAATGTACGCACGTTCCATTTTAGACGATTAAGATCAAACATGAAGTAAGCCACAAGTTGACCGGGTCCATGCCAAGTCACTTGTCCACCACGGTCAGTTTGCACTACAGGAATATCTGATGAAATTAGGATGTGTTCAGGTTTACCAGCTTGACCTTGAGTTAAAACATTATGATGTTGGAGTAACCATAACTCATCAGGCGTATCTTGATCTCGCTCATTTGTTAAGAGTTTCATGGTTTCAAACTTGCTTTGATAATCTTGTAAATCGTTCCATTGCCGAATGATTAAGTTAGGTTTATCAAGGCTCATCACAATCTCTTCCTATAATTAGTTTATGCGGCGCCCAGTTAATATCTACTAGATAAAAGCCGAAAACCTTGTAATTTTAAAGGATTTTATAAAAGGAATTCTAAATATTTGTAAGGTTTTTCGTGGTAGGGAGTTTTTAAAATTTCCAAAAAAATACCACAGTAAGAATGCCTGACTGTGGTATTGATTGAAGAACTTAAAATTAAAGCGCAGTTCTAATCTGCGGACAAGCAGCCAAGTCAGCATAAAGTGCATGAACTTGTTCCAATTCTTCAAAGCGCAATTGTGCTGTTAAAGAATGATACTTGCCAGTGCGAGATTCTTGAACTTTTAATGTTGAGTGGTCGAAGTCTGGAAAATGTTTTACCAAAATATCGACTACAGCAACACGTAATTCTTCACCCGCATCGCCAATAAGTTTAATTGGATAATCCATCGGAAATACCCAAAGATGTTCTTGTAGTTCGCGAGATGGAGTGCGGTCTAACATAAGTTACCTCATGATTTGAAACGCCTGCATTATCGCAGGCGTTTATAGCTCTTTCTATTAAATGGGGCTTGGTTTTGAAATTTCAAGCTTTCAAAACTTAGTCATTTTCCAAGAAAGAACGTAAATGTTCAGAACGAGAAGGGTGGCGTAATTTACGTAATGCTTTCGCTTCAATCTGACGGATACGCTCACGTGTTACGTCAAATTGTTTACCAACTTCTTCAAGTGTATGATCGGTTGGCATATCAATACCAAAACGCATCTTCAATACTTTTGCTTCACGTTCAGTTAAGTTTTCCAATACTTCACGAGTTGCTTCTTTTAAGCCTTCTGAAGTCGCAGCATCAATTGGAGAAGTGATGTTTTGATCTTCAATGAAATCCCCAAGATGTGAATCTTCATCATCACCAATAGGTGTTTCCATCGAAATCGGTTCTTTAGCAATTTTAAGTACTTTACGAACCTTAACTTCATCCATTTCTAAACGTTCACCTAATTCTTCAGGTGTTGGTTCACGGCCCATTTCTTGTAACAATTGACGAGATACACGGTTGATCTTGTTAATCGTTTCAATCATGTGTACTGGAATACGGATTGTACGAGCCTGATCGGCAATCGAACGAGTAATCGCCTGACGAATCCACCAAGTTGCATAAGTCGAGAATTTATAACCACGACGGTATTCAAACTTGTCTACAGCTTTCATCAAACCAATGTTCCCTTCTTGAATCAAGTCAAGGAACTGTAAACCACGGTTGGTATATTTCTTCGCAATCGAGATTACCAAACGGAGGTTGGCTTCTACCATTTCTTTCTTAGCGCGACGTGCTTTCGCTTCGCCAATCGCCATACGTTTAGAGATATCTTTAATTTCAGCAACGCTTAAACTAAGCTCTTTCTCAATATCTGCAATCTTTTGTTGGAATGCTAAAACATCTGGACGAACTTTTTCTAAATGCGCCTTGATTTCAGCAGGTGCTTTAGCAATTTGTTCATCTAACCAAGCTGGATTAGATTCTTGTTTAGGGAAAGATGTACGGAATTGAGTACGGTCCATACGGCCACGACGTACTGCATAACGCATGATTTCACGTTCATTGGCACGAATTTGCTCATGGGTACCACGAATCATTTCAGAGATGATGTCAAATAAACGTGGTGTAAATTTAAACATCATGAACACAGTAGCTAAAGCTTCTAAAGCTTCTTCAGCCTCTGGACTGTTACGACCATGTTTTTCAACAACAGCTTTTGTTTTAGCCCAAGCAGCTTCTAGTTCAGTAAAACGAACTTTTGCAACCTCAGGGTCTGGACCTGAATCGCCTTCAGAGTCATCATCACCTTCAGACTCTTCTTCTTCATCGTCATCATCAAGCTTAACTTCTTTCGTTGATTTTGAAGATGATTCGTCTTCTTCTTCAAGTTCTTCAACTTCTTCTAAAACTTCTGGAATATCTTCATCAGTTTCAGGATCGAGGTAGCCTGATAAAATATCTGCAAGACGGCGTTCGCCAGTTAAAAAATCATTATATTCTTTTAATACAACTTCAACAGCATTTGGCCAGTAAGCAATTGAATTAAGGACATCACGGATACCTTCTTCAATACGTTTGGCAATGCTGATTTCACCTTCACGGGTTAACAGTTCAACTGTACCCATTTCACGCATGTACATACGTACAGGATCTGTCGTACGCCCAGGCTCATTTTCAACCGATGCAAGTACGGCAGCAGCTTCTTCTTCAGCAACCTCATCAGTTGCGTCAGCCGACTCACCGAACATGGTATCGTCAGATTCAGGTGCACGCTCGTGTACAGGAATACCAACGTCTTGAAGCATTTGAATAATGTCTTCAATCTGTTCGCTTTCAGTAATCGAGTCCGGCAGATGATCGTTAACCTCAGCGTAAGTTAAGTAACCTTGTTCTTTGCCTCGGCTAATCAGAGCCGCTACTTGAGAAGTAGGGGAATGCATATCGCTCATCTTTGCTTACTCTTTGTTGAATCTGTGGCAGTGAAAAACCGTGCATGATAGCACAATTTGCTTGAAATGTTTTGGCTTTGATTAGTAACCGTTAAATAAAAAATATCTTTGAATTCACGTCTGTTTTTTGAATATTGGGATAAAATCATTTTTTTCAAGCTTAAATCATCGAAAAAATCATAGAATTTTTTTTTGATCAAAAAAATAGTTCAGCTTTATAAATACACAATTTTTTGGGCGAAAAAAAGTACAAATATGCAGTTTAATGAAAAAAATATAAATAAAACTTGACACGATTTAATAACCAAGATAAATAGCGGCTAGACCCATTCACATTTTTTCATTAGAGGTAGTTTTAGTGTCTTCTACAGATTTTGAATTAGATGATAACTACGGTGATGATGATGATGTCGGTTTTGATGAGTCATCAGGCAAAATCACTGCGAAAGAATCATTAGAAAAACGTAGATTAATTGATGATCTATTGGCTCAACGCCGTTTAGAGCGTGAGTTAAAAGATTTTGATTACGATTTAGACGATGATGATCTTGATGATGAAGACTAATCAAATCTGAATAGGGCATCGTCAGCTTAGATGCTATGCTATCGTAGATTTCTTTTTTATAGTCAGGTAACACAATGAGTGCGTTAGATTTAGACCAATTAAGTGAATATCTAGATGGAGACCACAATGAGTATGGTCTGGATTTCGCTGCAACTCATGGTTTTCTGTGTGCAATTGCAGTAGGCCCTCAGTTCGATCGTTGGTTAGATGAATTGTTTGATAATAACCATAAAAAAGTTCCTGCCGAAATTATTCAGCAGATCAAAGCGTGGTTAGAATCAATTCGACAAGACTTAGCAAATGAAAATGGAATTGAATTTCCGTTTGAAATTGAAGAAGCTGATGTTGAGTCTAGCTTAGGCGACTGGAGTGTTGGATTTGTTGATGCGATGTTCTTAAATGAAGATGCATGGTTTGCACCTGAATATGAGGAACAATTAATTGATTTAACTTTACCAATGATGGTATTTAGTGGAATTGATGAAGAAGATCCACAGATGGAATCTTTCCGTCGTAATGGACAGTTAATGGATGAACTGGCAGAAGAAATCCCAGATAATTTGAATGAATTATACTTGATGTATCATACGCCAAATTAATTTATTAGAAGAAATAATAAATAACGTCCTTTCTAGGGCGTTTTTTATTACGAAAAATTAAGTGATATAAAATAAAAAAGGGCAGTTAGAAATCTAAGTGCCCTTTGAAAACTATTTTATAGTTTTATAGACGTTTACGCTTTGCAGCAGCAATTTGTGACTGGCGCATACGGAAACCAGCTTTTTGCTTTTCAGTGGTTTTGTCGATGCAATAAACGCAAGAAACACCGTGTTCGTAACTTGGTAGAGCAGACTCTTCAGGAGTTAAAGGCCAACCGCAAGCATGACATTTAATATTTACGCCTTCTTCGACGCCATGAGTTACAGCAGTGCGTCCGTCAAATACGAAACATTCACCTTCCCATAAGCTTTCATCAGCAGGGGTTTCTTCTAGGTACTTAAGGATACCGCCTTTAAGATGGTAAACCTCTTTAAATCCTTCTTGAAGAAGTAAAGAAGTTGATTTTTCACAGCGAATACCACCAGTACAGAACATCGCAATTTTTTTGTCTTTATGTTGCTCTAATTCTTTCTTGACGTATTCTGGAAACTCACGGAATGTTTCAGTTTTAGGGTCAATTGCGCCCTTAAATGTACCCGCTTTATATTCGTAATCATTACGTGTGTCGATTAAAATTACATCATCACGTGCGATTAAATCATTCCACTCTTTAGGATCAAGGTAGTGACCGACTAAGTCACGAGGTTTAACCTCAACACCTAAAGTCACGATTTCTTCTTTAAGTTTAATTTTCATTTTGCGGAAAGGTTTGTCAGAACTATGGGATTCTTTGTATTCCATAGCACCAAAGCCTTCATTGAGCAAAAATTGATGTAGTGTATCAATTGCTAAGCGATCACCAGCAACAGTACCATTAATTCCTTCATCTGCTACAATCAGAGTTCCACAAAGGTTAATTGTTTTCACTAAGTCTAATAAACGTTGTTGAAGATCGGCAGGATCTTGAACTTCTTTAAATTGATATAGTGCTGCAACAACCCAACCTGCGGTCGCTTGCTGTTCTACAGGTGCAAGCTGTTCTACAGTAGCGTTCATGGAAAACTCCAAATGTATTAAGATAGAAATTTAAGGCGCATATTTTAGCGCGAAAATTTGTAATAAGCGAGAAAACCATAAAAAGTATATGGTTTATTTAAGGAGTTTGTTTTGAGTAATGATCATCGAACGCTCTCTCTCACCCCATGTGCAGGGCGTTGTTCAACAGTTTTTGGTGATCAGGTTTGTCGTGGTTGTCGCCGTTTTAACCACGAGGTGATTCAATGGAACACTTATACGGCAGAGCAGCGTTTAGCTGTATGGAAGCGTTTAGATGATCAATTGAATCAAATCTTAGTACCGATGCTGCCTCATGCAGACTTACAGGATGTTGAAGGCTTTATTTTAAGTAAGCGTGTTCGGTTAATGGAAGGGGCGAGTCAAGGCCGTAAGCTTTACCATGCCTTAAAAATATGTGAAAAGAATAAACATTTAGCACACGAGAGTGGTTTGGGTATTTCGGAGTCTCAAGTTAAAACAATATGGGTTGAGTTTGAACGACGTGTTTTAGCTTTGGCTAAAGCGAGCTATGAGTTGGCTTGGTTGCGAGCAGATGGAATTAGCCATCACTTGTTAACTATGTATGAAGAAGAATAGGCCTAAAGTAGAAAAACACGTAAATAAAAAAGCTGCCTTTTGGCAGCTTTTTTTCATTAATTTTCTTTCGAATATTAACGTTTGATGTCGCGTTGAGTTTCACCAGTATAAAGCTGACGAGGACGACCGATTTTGTAAGGACCGCTGTGCATTTCTAACCAATGGCTGATCCAACCAACTGTACGAGCAAGAGCGAAGATTACAGTAAACATTTCTGTTGGGATACCAATCGCTTTAAGGATGATACCTGAGTAGAAGTCTACGTTAGGGTAAAGTTTACGCTCAACGAAGTACGGGTCGTTCAATGCGATACGCTCAAGTTCCATAGCAAGTGCTAATTGAGGATCGTTGATGCCTAAAGCTTCAAGAACTTCGTCACAAGTTTGCTTCATTACTTTAGCGCGTGGGTCGAAGTTTTTGTAAACGCGGTGACCGAAGCCCATAAGCTTAACTTCTTTGCGTTTAACTTTTTCCATGAACTCTGCAACGTTTTCAACGCTACCGATTTCATCAAGCATCTTAAGAACTGCTTCGTTTGCACCACCGTGAGCAGGTCCCCAAAGTGCAGAGATACCAGCAGAGATACATGCATACGGGTTTGCACCAGTAGAGCCAGCAAGACGTACTGTAGATGTAGAAGCATTTTGTTCGTGGTCAGCATGAAGCGTGAAAATACGATCCATTGCGCGAGCAAGAACAGGATTAACCTTGTAATCACGGTCAGCAGGAGTAGCAAACATCATGTGCAAGAAGTTTTCCGCATAACTTAAATCGTTACGTGGATAGATGAATGGTTGACCTACTGTGTATTTGTAACTCCAAGCAGCAAGCGTTGGAATTTTTGCAATTAAGCGAATTGCAGTGATTTCACGGTGATTGATGTCTTCAATATCTAGATTGTTATGATAGAACGCAGATAATGCACCTACAACACCAACCATGATTGCCATTGGGTGAGCGTCACGACGGAAACCATTGAAGAAACGGCTAACTTGATCGTGAACCATAGTGTGAGCACGTACTTTCGTATCAAACTCAACTTTCTGTTCAGCAGTTGGGAGCTCGCCATTTAATAATAAATAACAAGTTTCAAGGTAGTCTGCTTGAGTTGCTAACTGATCAATTGGGTAGCCGCGGTGTAATAAAATACCTTTGTCACCATCAATGAAAGTAATTTTAGATTCGCATGCGGCTGTCGCCATAAAACCAGGATCGAAAGTAAAATGACCTTCTTTCAGTATGCTGCTGACATCAATTACATCTGGACCTAAAGTGCCACTGTAGATTGGTAATCCAATTTCTTTGCCATCAAGATGTAATACGGCTTTTTTGCCATTTGCTTCAGACATTCAATAGATCTCCTGTCCTGGTGAATGTTGATCTGACTCGAAATCCTAATGTTCTCATGTGCGAATCAGACGGTGTCAAAATTTGCTATAAGATTAGTGAGTACTGAAATTTTGTCAATTATACTTATGGATAAAAAATGACGTTCCCACAGAGAGTTAGTCATCAAGACCCGAGCAAAAAAGTCAGTAAAATCACTGCATCGGGATGGTATAATAAGTCAATTCAACAAGAACGTGCAGAAAAAAAATGAAGGATGAGTACAATTGTAAGCAAATTTATAAATTGCAATTCAGAATAACAAGGCGGTAGAAAATGCCAATCCACTTAAAAAAATCATAAAACTCATGATGTAATTTCAAATTTATACTCAAAAAAAATTGTATTTTTATTTAGTTGTAACAAAGAATATTGTTCTTTTTTTAAGTTTAATTGTATAAAAAATAGCTTATCAGACGAGTTTAAAATCATAAGAACTGTTTTTTAATGAAATTCACTTTCGAAAAATTAGTGTAGATCGCTTAATATCTATCTGAAATATAAGTCTGTTCACTTATTTAAAATGTGGCTCACATTCAAAATAGGAGGGTTTGCGATCATTTTTCTATTGATATGAGGAATTTATAACTTTATCTTTAGTCTAAAATCGGCTTATTTAAAAGAAATTTCAGAAAAAATGAAATTAAATAAAAAGTTATTTTAAACAAGGACATGATGTGTATAGGTATAGTTTTTTTATTGACCTAATAATGTAATATTGTTTTGAATGATTCTTATTTAATGGTTTTTTGCTGAAATGGCAAAGTGGATTGTTTGTATTTTGATACTTCGCGTTTTATAATTCAGTGTCGTTTATAGGTTAGGCATGAGCTGTGCTTGCCTAACAATGCCAGCTTTCCTTGGAATTAATTCAACAAACTCCGGTCGGAGTTTCTACCTACAGGATGCCCGCTGTGAAAAGCAACAGACCTGTCAATTTGTCCATGGGTCAGGTGTTAGCGGTAAATTTACGCTCACCCGTGGCTATTGCATCAATTTTACACCGTTTATCAGGTGTCATCGTTTTCTTATTAGTACCAGTTCTCTTATGGATTCTAGATAAATCATTATCTTCACCAGAAGGATTTGACTACGTTAAAAATGTCGTTTTTGGAAATATCCTTGTACGTTTTGTTGTTTGGGTATTTGCAGCCGGCTTGATATTCCACTTTATTGCTGGAGTTAAGCACTTACTTGCAGATTTAGGTTTTGCTGAAGAACTGCAAAGTGGTCGTATTGCAGCGACAATTTCATTGATCTTATCTGTGGTAGCCATTATCGCAGCCTTTGTATGGATTATGTTCTAATGAAAAGTGCTACAGGTTTAACTGGTTCAGGTTCTCGTGATTGGTTTATCCAGCGTGTAAGTGCGGTTGTATTAGCAGCTTATACTGTTGTTCTTTTTGGTTGGATTCTCTGCAAAGGTGGATT
Source organism: Acinetobacter sp. LMB-5 (assembly GCF_001541635.1). Taxonomy (NCBI): domain Bacteria; kingdom Pseudomonadati; phylum Pseudomonadota; class Gammaproteobacteria; order Moraxellales; family Moraxellaceae; genus Acinetobacter; species Acinetobacter sp. LMB-5. The sequence goes on from NZ_LRDR01000008.1 coordinate 250,217, forward strand.
TGACTATCAACAGTGGGCTGGCTTCATGATGACATTACCAATGAAGATTTTTTCTTTATTGGCAATTTTATCGCTTATCGCACACGCATGGATTGGTATGTGGCAAGTTTTTACTGACTATGTCACTACTCGTCAAATGGGTCCTTCAGCGAAAGGTTTACGCCTTGTACTGACGACGGCTGTCATTATTGCAGTGTTTGTGTACGCAATCTGGGGTATCCAGATTTTCTGGGCGAATTGATAGGAAGATATCATGGGCGCGATAACCCCTAAAGAAGATTATTCAAATATTCAAAACCTCACTTTCGATGCAGTTATCGTTGGTGGTGGTGGTTCTGGTATGCGTGCTTCTTACCAACTTGCTCAAGCAGGTTTGAAAGTTGCAGTACTTACTAAAGTTTTCCCAACACGTTCACATACAGTTGCTGCTCAGGGCGGTATCGGTGCGTCGTTAGGTAACATGCAAGAAGATAACTGGCATTTCCACTTTTACGATACGGTAAAAGGTTCTGACTGGTTAGGTGACCAAGACGCAATTGAATTTATGTGTCGTGAAGCACCAAAAGTTGTGTATGAACTTGAACACATGGGTATGCCGTTTGACCGTAACGCTGATGGTACAATTTACCAGCGTCCGTTCGGTGGCCACTCTGCGAACTATGGTGATAAACCAGTTCCACGTGCTTGTGCTGCTGCTGACCGTACTGGTCACGCATTATTACACACGCTTTATCAAAGCAACGTGAAAATGGGTACTCAGTTCTTCGTTGAATGGATCGCGCTTGATTTGATCCGTAACGAAGCAGGTGATGTTCTTGGTGTAACAGCGATTGACCAAGAAACTGGTAATATCGCAGTATTCCAAGCAAAAGCGACATTGTTTGCGACCGGTGGTGCTGGTCGTGTTTACCGTGCATCAACAAATGCTTATATCAACACTGGTGACGGTCTTGGTATGGCTGCTCGTGCTGGTATTCCATTACAAGATATGGAATTCTGGCAATTCCACCCTACGGGTGTTGCGGGCGCAGGCGTATTGTTAACTGAAGGTTGTCGTGGTGAAGGTGCAATCCTTCGTAACAAAGACGGCGAACCGTTCATGGAACGTTATGCACCAACTTTAAAAGACTTGGCTCCACGTGACTTCGTATCACGTTCTATGGACCAAGAAATTAAAGAAGGTCGTGGTTGTGGTCCAAAAGGTGATTATATCTTACTAGATATGACTCACTTGGGCGCTGACACAATCATGAAGCGTTTACCATCTGTATTTGAGATTGGTAAAAAATTCGCGAACGTTGACATTACTAAAGAACCAATTCCTGTAGTACCAACAATCCATTATCAAATGGGTGGTATTCCTACAAATATGCATGGTCAAGTGTGCTTACCTGAAGCAGGTACAGACAATTACACTAAACCTGTAAAAGGTTTCTATGCAATTGGTGAATGTTCTTGTGTATCAGTACATGGTGCAAACCGTTTAGGTACTAACTCACTTCTTGACTTGGTTGTATTTGGTAAAGCTGCTGGTGAGCACATTATCGACTACGTAACTAAGCATCATGGTGATGAATATGCACCACTTCCAACAAACGTATTAGAGCAAACTTTAGATCGCGTACGTAAATTGGATGAATCAACTTCTGGCGAAAATGCACAAGAAGTTGCTGATGCGATTCGTGATATCGTTCAAGACCACGCTGGTGTATTCCGTACTCAAGCTTTGCTTGATAAAGGTGTTAAAGAGATTCTTGCTCTTGAACCACGTGTGCGTAACATTCACTTGAAAGATAAATCTAAAGTATTTAACACTGCACGTGTTGAAGCGCTTGAAGTTGAAAACTTATATGAAGTTGCAAAAGCTACATTAATTTCAGCTGCTGCGCGTAAAGAGTGTCGTGGTGCGCATACTGTAGTTGATTATGAATTGCCAGCTGATCACCCAACTTATTCATACGGTCGCCGTGATGATGAGTGGATGAAGCATACTTTATGGTATTCATCAGACAATCGTTTGGAATATAAGCCTGTGCGCTTCAAACCGTTGACTGTTGATGCAATTCCACCAGCACCACGTACATTCTAATCGGGAGTATAAAGATGAGTAGAGGTACTCGTACATTCGAAATCTACCGCTATGATCCTGATAAGGATAAAGCGCCGTACATGCAAACTTTCAAGCTTGAATTGACTGATAAGCACCGTATGTTGCTTGATGCATTACTTGCTTTGAAGGTTCAAGATGAATCATTAACGTTCCGTCGTTCATGCCGTGAAGGTATTTGTGGTTCGGATGGTGTAAACATTAATGGTAAAAATGGTTTGGCTTGTTTATGGAATTTAAATGACCTGCCTGAGAAAATTGTAATTCGTCCATTACCAGGTTTGCCGGTTGTTAAAGATTTGGTTGTTGATATGAACCAATTCTATGATCAATATGACAAAATTCAGCCATTCTTGATCAATAACCAACCAGCTCCACCTAAAGAGCGTTTACAGTCTCCTGAAGAGCGTGAACACTTAAATGGTTTGTATGAATGTATTCTTTGTGCATGTTGTTCAACTTCATGCCCATCATTCTGGTGGAACCCTGATAAATTCTTGGGTCCTTCAGCATTGTTGAATGCATACCGTTTTATTATCGACTCTCGTGATACTGCTACTGCAGACCGTTTGGCTCGTCTTGACGATCCATTCAGTTTGTTCCGTTGTAAAGGTATTATGAACTGTGTGTCAGTATGTCCTAAAGGTCTAAACCCTACTAAAGCAATCGGTCACATCCGTAACATGCTATTAGATCAAGCGGGTTAATTCTGCACAAATAGAAAACGCGCATCCTTGATGTGCGTTTTTTTTTAATTTTATAATGTAAACTTTAGACTTTGGTCGAAAAGAGCGAGGATTTTATATATTGCACCATATATTAAAAGATAAAATCGCTTATGTATTTCGCTAATTTATAGGTGGTATGTGTCAAAAAAATCAATCGTTGTTTAAGAACATGATACGATTTGCCACAAAGTTATAGGTGAAAAAAGCGTATACTAGTGAAATTAATTTAAGTAGCACGATCTTAGATCTGTGCTTAATTTTTATGGTTAAAGTCATTTTAGAAAAGTTAATTTTAAAGTTAATTTTTCTAAAAAGATTTGCAAAAAATTGCTCGGTTTTAATCGAGTATAAGGTGAGTGATGATGCCATTGAGGGCGTTGTGATTCATTAATTACCTATGGAGTTTTCTCTCTAGGTAGTATGACGCCCCATGGTCTTAGAGACCTGTTGGGTAAGTAGTGCCTTTTTTACCAATTTGGCATTATGCATCATGGGTGTGCTTAAAAGGCAGCCTGTAATATTTTTTGCAATAGGAAATGGGTCCACAAATGCAAGAAGTTGCTGACGCATTGCGTCTTGACACTGAACTTTCCGCTGATAGTGCAGCGTATATTGAAGAACTTTACGAGCAGTACCTGACTTCCCCAACCTCTGTAGCTGAGGACTGGCGCCAATATTTCGATAAATATCCAAAGGGTGACCAACCACACAGCGCTGTGCGTGAGCAATTCCTATTACTAGGACGTAATGCTAATCGTGTTCAACCTGTTGTACAAAGTACTGTAAGTACTGAGCATGAGCGTCGTCAAATTGGCGTTTTACAACTTATTGCTGCTTATCGTAATCGCGGACATCAAAAAGCTAAATTAGATCCATTAGGTCTTGCTAAGCGTGAAGAGATTCCAGATTTAGATCTTTCAGCTCACGGTTTAACCAAATCAGATTTAGACACTGTATTCAATACCGGCAATCTTGAAATCGGCAAAAGCGAAGCAACGCTTGCTGAAATGATTGAAGCAATGGAATCAATCTATTGTGGTTCGATTGGTGTTGAATACATGCATATCGTGGACACAAAAGAAAAACGTTGGATTCAACAACGTCTTGAAAGTGCCCGTGGTAAATTCAATTACACAAATGATCAAAAGAAAGGCTTCTTAGAGCGTTTAACTGCTGCTGAAGGTCTTGAAAAATATCTTGGTAATAAATACGTCGGTGCTAAACGCTTTGGTGTTGAAGGCGGCGAATCTTTTATTCCTATGGTAAACGAGATTATTCAGCGTGCTGGTGCTGTAGGTTGTAAAGAAGTTGTTATTGGTATGCCACACCGTGGCCGTTTAAACCTTCTTGTGAATATTATGGGTAAAAACCCTGCGGACTTATTTGGTGAGTTCGAAGGTAAATCAATTCATAAAAAAGGTTCTGGCGACGTTAAATATCACCAAGGTTTCTCAAGTAATGTAATGACTCCAGGTGGCGAAGTTCACTTGGCATTAGCATTTAACCCATCTCACTTGGAAATTGTTGGTCCTGTAGTTGAAGGTTCTGTACGTGCACGTCAAGTACGTCGTAGAGACATTGGCGGTGATGACGTTTTACCAGTTATTGTTCATGGTGATGCGGCATTTGCAGGTCAGGGCGTGAACATGGAAACCTTCCAGATGTCACAAACTCGTGGCTATACGGTTGGTGGTACAGTTCATATTATTGTGAACAACCAAGTAGGTTTCACAACTTCTGATCCTCGTGATGCACGTTCTACAGAATACTGTACAGACGTTGCTAAAATGATTCAGGCGCCAATTTTCCATGTAAATGGCGATGATCCTGAAGCTGTTATCTTTGCTACTCAATTAGCACATGATTTCCGTCACGAATTCCGTAAAGATGTTGTTATCGATTTGTTCTGTTATCGTCGTCGTGGCCATAACGAAGCAGATGAGCCATCTGGTACACAGCCATTGATGTATCAAGTAATTGCGAAGAAAGCGACTACTCGTACACTTTATGCTGATCAACTTGTTCAACAGAAAGTACTTGATCGTGCTGAAGCAGACCAAATGGTTGAAGATTACCGTTCTGATCTAGAAGCGGGTAATCATGTAGCAAATGCATTGATTCTTGAACCAAATACCAAAATGTTTGTTGATTGGACGCCATATTTGGGCCATGACTACACAGATGATTGGGATACTTCATTTGACTTAAATCGCTTAAAAGAATTAGGCGAGGGCATGAGCAAACTTCCTGAAGGGTTTGTAATGCAGCGTCAGGTTCAAAAAGTAATTGAAGACCGCGTAAAAATGCAAACTGGTGAAACTCCATTAAACTGGGGTGCAGCAGAAACTTTAGCTTATGCAACTTTATTAGATGAAGATTATCTAGTTCGTATTACTGGTGAAGACGTGGGTCGTGGTACCTTCTCACACCGTCATGCGAAATTGCATAACCAAGCTGATGGTTCAACTTACATTCCACTTTGTCATGTGAAAGAGAACCAACCACGTTTTGCGATTTACGACTCTCTTTTATCTGAAGAAGCAGTTCTTGCATTCGAATATGGTTACGCAACTACAATTCCTAAGAGCTTGATTATTTGGGAAGCACAATTTGGTGACTTCGTAAACTGTGCTCAAGTTGTGATTGACCAGTTTATTGCTTCTGGTGAGACTAAGTGGGAACGTGTTTGTGGTTTAACAATGTTGTTACCACACGGTTTCGAAGGTCAAGGTCCAGAACACTCATCAGCTCGTTTAGAACGTTTCTTACAGTTATGTGCTGAAGACAACATGCAAGTGATCACTCCAACGACACCTGCACAGATTTTCCATGCATTACGTCGTCAAGCTGTACGCCCAATTCGTAAGCCATTGATTGTAATGTCACCGAAATCTTTACTTCGTCATAAACTTGCGACTTCTACTTTAGAAGAGCTTGCAAATGGTTCATTCCAAACTGTAATTGATGAAATCGATCAAATTAACAAGTCAGATGTAACTCGTCTTGTACTTTGTGGCGGTAAAGTTTATTACGACTTACTTGAAAAACGTCGTGAACAAAACTTAACTAATGTTGCAATCGTACGTATTGAACAGTTGTATCCATATCCAGAGCAACGTCTTGCGGAAATCTTGGCTGCATATCCAAACGTGAAAGAACTTGTTTGGGCACAAGAAGAGCCGAAGAACCAAGGCGCATGGTTATTTATCGCACCGCGTTTATATGACGATATCTTAAAATCTGGCAAACAAATCCGTATCAGTTTTGCAGGTCGTGAAGCTTCTGCTGCACCAGCTTGTGGCTCACCGTACTTGCATGCAAAACAACAAGCTCAGCTAATTAATGATGCATTGGCAATCGAAGCTGAACAATCAGGAGATTCTCAATAATGGCAACCGAAATTAAAGCACCGGTATTCCCAGAGTCTGTTGCAGATGGAACCATCGCAACTTGGCACAAAAAGGTGGGTGAACCTGTATCACGTGATGAAGTAATCTGTGATATTGAAACCGACAAAGTTGTTTTAGAAGTTGTTGCTCCTGCTGATGGTAGCTTAGTTGCAATCATTAAAGATGAAGGCGATACAGTTCTTTCTGACGAAGTTATTGCTCAATTTGAAGCTGGCGCTGGTGCAGCAGCGGCTGCTCCTGCAGCAGTAGAGCAAGCAGTTGCTCAAACTCAAGCTGGTGCAGCGCCTGTTGTTGAGCGTACAGAAACTGTATCTGATCAAGCTCCTGCAGTTCGTAAAGCATTAACTGAATCTGGTATTGCTGCTGCTGACGTACAAGGTACTGGTCGTGGTGGTCGTATCACTAAAGAAGATGTTGCAAACCATCAAGCTAAACCAGCTGCTAACGTTACTCCGTTAAGTGTGGCTGTTGGTGAGCGTATCGAAAAACGCGTTCCAATGACTCGTTTACGTAAGCGTGTAGCTGAGCGTCTTCTTGCTGCAACTCAAGAAACTGCAATGTTAACTACATTCAACGAAGTTAACATGAAGCCAATCATGGAATTGCGTAAGCAATATAAAGATGCTTTTGAAAAACGTCATGGCGCTCGTTTAGGCTTCATGTCATTCTTCGTTAAAGCAGCAACTGAAGCGCTTAAACGCTACCCAGCTGTAAACGCTTCAATTGATGGCGACGATATCGTTTATCACGGTTACTATGACATCGGTGTTGCAGTATCTTCTGATCGTGGTCTTGTTGTACCAGTATTACGTGATACTGATCGTATGAGCTATGCAGAAGTTGAATCTGGTATTGGTGCATATGCTGCTAAAGCACGTGATGGTAAATTATCTATCGAAGAAATGACTGGTGGTACTTTCACAATCACTAACGGTGGTACTTTCGGTTCGTTACTTTCAACTCCAATTTTGAATCAGCCACAAACTGGTATTTTGGGTATGCATAAAATCCAAGAGCGTCCTATGGCTGTAAATGGTCAAGTTGAAATCTTGCCAATGATGTATTTAGCACTTTCTTATGACCACCGTATGATCGATGGTAAAGAAGCTGTAGGTTTCTTGGTAGCAATCAAAGAATTGTTAGAAGAGCCAGCTAAACTCATCCTTGATCTTTAATTTCTTCGAATAATATTACCGAGGTAGAGTGATCCTCTATCTCGGACCATGGAGATAAACAATGTCTCAACAATTTGATCTTGTTGTTATTGGCGGTGGTCCTGGTGGTTATGAAGCTGCGATTCGTGCTGCTCAACTAGGTTTTAAAGTCGCTTGTATCGAAAAACGTATTCACAACGGTAAGCCATCTTTAGGTGGTACATGCTTAAACGTAGGTTGTATTCCTTCTAAAGCATTACTTGACTCTTCTCACCGTTACGAAGATACAGTACATCACTTAGCTGATCACGGTATCACTACAGGTGAAGTGAATTTTGATCTTGCTAAGCTTCTTGCTCGTAAAGACAAAATTGTTGACCAATTAACTGGTGGTATCGATCAATTGCTTAAAGGCAATGGCATTGAATGGTTAAAAGGTACTGGTAAATTACTTGCTGGTAAAAAAGTTGAGTTCGTTTCTCATGAAGGTGAAACTCAAGTTTTAGAACCTAAATACGTTATTCTTGCGTCTGGTTCTGTGCCTGTAAATATTCCAGTAGCTCCTGTAGATCAAGATATTATTGTTGATTCAACTGGTGCATTGAACTTCCCAGAAGTACCTAAGCGTTTAGGTGTAATTGGTGCAGGCGTAATCGGTTTAGAGCTTGGTTCTGTTTGGCGTCGTCTTGGTGCTGAAGTTGTTGTTTTTGAAGCAATGGATGCATTCTTACCAATGGCTGATAAAGCTTTGGCAAAAGACTACCAAAAACTTTTAACTAAGCAAGGTCTTGATATTCGTATCGGTGCTAAAGTTTCTGGTACTGAAATTAATGGTCGCGAAGTGACTGTTAAATACACTCAAGGCGGCGAAGAAAAAACTCAGACTTTTGACAAATTAATCGTTTGTGTAGGCCGTAAAGCTTATGCAGAAGGTTTATTGGCAGATGATTCAGGCATTAAATTGACTGAACGCGGTCTAGTTGAAGTAAATGATCACTGTGCAACTTCTGTAGAAGGTGTATACGCGATTGGTGACTTGGTTCGTGGTCCAATGCTTGCTCATAAAGCAATGGAAGAAGGTGTAATGGCTGTTGAACGTATTCACGGTCATGCAGCTCAAGTGAACTATGACACAATTATTTCTGTTATCTATACACATCCGGAAGCGGCATGGGTTGGTTTAACTGAAGAACAAGCTAAAGAAAAAGGTCATGAAGTTAAAACTGGTCAATTCGGTTTTGCTGTAAATGGTCGTGCTTTAGCGGCGGGTGAAGGTGCTGGTTTTGTTAAGTTTGTTGCTGATGCAAAAACTGACCGTTTATTAGGTATGCATGTTATTGGACCTGCTGCATCTGATATCGTACACCAAGGTATGATCGCTCTTGAATTTGTATCTTCTGTTGAAGATCTTCAGTTAATGACATTTGGTCATCCAACATTCTCTGAAGTTGTTCATGAAGCTGCACTTGCTGTAGATGGTCGTGCAATTCACGCGATTCAACGTAAGCGTAAATAAAATAAAGAGCGGTTCTCCGCTCTTTTTCACATTCGATGGTGTGATTAAAAAAGCATCAAGGTGAAAGACGTAGACAGCAATTTGCATATGCAACATGAGAATGTTGTGCAAATTGAAGACAACAAACAAAGTTAAGTAGGTAACTAAATGAACTTACATGAGTATCAAGCTAAAGCGTTATTGAAAGAATATGGTATGCCAGTACAAGAAGGTATCTTGGCTACCAATGCAGACGAAGCAGTTGCTGCATTTGAACAGCTTGGTGGTAAATTCGCGGTAATGAAAGCGCAAGTTCATGCTGGTGGTCGTGGTAAGGCTGGTGGCGTTAAAGTTGCAAAATCTAAAGAAGACGTTATCGAATTTGCAAACAATATCATTGGTACTCGTCTTGTAACGTATCAAACAGATGCAAATGGTCAACCAGTAAACAGCATTATTGTTGCTGAAGACGTATACCCAGTTGAGCGTGAGCTTTACTTAGGTGCGGTTGTAGACCGTTCTAGCCGTCGTATTACTTTCATGGCTTCTACAGAAGGTGGTGTAGAAATCGAGAAAGTTGCTGAAGAAACTCCAGAAAAAATTATCAAAGTTGAAGTTGATCCATTAGTTGGCTTACAACCATTCCAAGCACGTGAAGTTGCGTTTGCTTTAGGTTTGAAAGATAAACAAATCGGTCAATTCGTAAAAATCATGACAGCTGCTTACCAAGCATTTGTTGAAAATGATTTTGCTTTATTTGAAATTAACCCACTTTCAGTTCGTGAAAATGGCGAAATTTTATGTGTAGACGCGAAAGTAGGTATCGACTCTAACGCGCTTTACCGTTTACCTAAAGTTGCTGCTTTACGTGACAAATCTCAAGAGAATGAGCGTGAATTAAAAGCATCTGAATTTGATCTTAACTATGTTGCTTTAGAAGGTAACATCGGTTGTATGGTTAACGGTGCTGGTCTTGCAATGGCAACTATGGACATCATTAAACTTTATGGTGGTCAGCCTGCAAACTTCCTTGACGTTGGTGGCGGTGCAACTAAAGAGCGCGTAATCGAAGCGTTCAAAATCATCCTTGCTGATACATCTGTACAAGGTGTTTTAATCAACATCTTCGGTGGTATCGTACGTTGTGACATGATTGCTGAAGCGATTATTGCAGCGGTTCAAGAAGTAAACGTAACTGTTCCAGTTGTTGTTCGTTTAGAAGGTAACAACGCTGAGTTAGGTGCTAAATTACTTGATGAATCTGGTTTGAAATTAATTTCTGCAAACGGCTTGTCTGATGCCGCAGAAAAAGTTGTAGCTGCAGTTAAAGCGTAAGGGGAGTATCAATCATGAGCGTATTAATTAATAAAGACACTAAAGTATTGGTACAAGGTTTTACTGGTAAAAACGGTACTTTCCACTCTGCACAAGCTTTAGACTACGGTACAAAAGTTGTTGGTGGTGTTACTCCAGGTAAAGGTGGTACTACTCACCTTGACTTACCAGTATTCAACACAATGAAAGAAGCTGTACGTGAAACAAATGCAGATGCATCTGTAATCTATGTACCAGCTCCATTCGTTTTAGACTCAATCGTTGAAGCGGTTGATTCAGGTGTTGGCCTAATCGTTGTGATCACTGAAGGTGTTCCAACAATCGACATGCTTAAAGCAAAACGCTATTTAGAAACTAACGGTAACGGTACACGTTTAGTTGGTCCTAACTGTCCAGGCGTGATCACTCCGGGCGAATGTAAGATTGGTATTATGCCTGGTCACATTCACCAACCAGGTCGTATTGGTATCATCTCACGTTCAGGTACATTGACTTATGAAGCTGTTGCTCAAACAACTAAGCTTGGTTTAGGTCAGTCTACTTGTATCGGTATCGGTGGTGACCCAATCCCAGGTATGAACCAAATCGAAGCGCTTCAATTGTTCCAAGACGATCCAGATACTGATGCAATCATCATGATCGGTGAGATCGGTGGTACAGCGGAAGAAGAAGCTGCTGAATTCATCAAATCTAACGTGACTAAGCCTGTAGTAGGTTACATTGCTGGTGTAACTGCTCCTAAAGGTAAGCGTATGGGTCACGCTGGTGCGATCATTTCTGGTGGTCAAGGTACTGCTGAAGAGAAATTCGCTGCATTTGAAAAAGCAGGTATGGCTTACACTCGTAGCCCAGCTGAGCTTGGTTCAACTATGTTGCAAGTTTTAAAAGAGAAAGGTTTAGCTTAATCGCTTTACGCTGAATCTTAAAAAGCACCGCATCTGAAAAATGATGCGGTGTTTTTTTATTTATTAAAGAAAAATCAGAATTTTTATAAGTATAGCTAATTCATAAATAAAATTTTTAGGCAAAAAAAATACGCAATGATTGGGGTGATCATTGCGTAGAACAACGAATCTGTAAAAACAGTTTCGGTTTAAGGAGAAATGTCGTGAGGCTCATATGATGTAACCTACATAAAGGATAATAGATAAAGTTAAGATATTCTTCATCGCTATTAGCGTTAATAAGTGTTACTTCACGTTAATAGGGTAAAAGCCTGTGAATGGCTATCAATACGTTAGTAATTCTAAAAAATGAATATTATGAATCTAATAAATAAAAAGCCCCGAAGGGCTTTTAGTTTTAAAGAGGATTAAAATTTAAATAAACCTAAGCCATCTTTAACTTCGTCTAAAGTCTGTTGAGTAATAAGACGGCACTTATCTGTACCTTGGCGTAAAACATCCATAATGTAGTCAGGATCTTTAGCAAGCTCTTCGCGACGTTCACGAATAGGTGTAATTAATTCTTTTAACACACCTTCAAGGCGTTTTTTAACCGTACCATCGCCAAGACCACCGCGACGATAGTGAGCTTTTAATTCTTCAACTTCTTCTTTATTTGGGTCAAATGCATCTAAATATGTAAATACAATATTGCCTTCAACTTGACCTGGATCTTCAATACGAAGGTGATTTGGATCGGTGTACATCGCATTAACAGCTTTTTTAATATCTTTATCAGAAGCATTTAAAACGATGGTATTGCCTAATGATTTAGACATTTTCGCTTTACCATCAAAACCAGGTAGACGTGCCATATTAGAAAGCAAAGCTTTACATTCAGGCAAAAGATCTTGACCGATTTGGCGATTTACTCGACGTACGATTTCATTGGTTTGTTCAATCATTGGAATTTGATCTTCACCCACTGGAACCACAGTTGCTTTGAAAGCAGTAATATCAGCCGCTTGTGCAACAGGGTAGCAGAGGAAACCAGCTGGAATGTCACGCTCAAAACCACGCATTTGAATTTCAGATTTAATGGTGGGGTTACGTTCTAAACGTGCTACTGTCACAAAGTTAAGATAGAGCATTGTGAGTTCATTGAGTGCTGGTAAGCAAGATTGAACACAAATGGTGGTTTTTGTTGGATCAATGCCTACAGCTAAATAATCTAGAGCAACTTCTAAAATATTACGGCGAACTTTATCTGGATTATCTGCATTATCTGTTAGTGCTTGTGCATCTGCTAATAAGAGATGTTGATGATGGCTATCCTGTAAACCTACACGAGAACGCAAAGAACCGACAAAATGCCCAAGGTGAAGTTGTCCGGTTGGGCGGTCGCCTGTCAAAATAATTGGACGCTGATCAACATTACTCATTATTTATTCCACTATCGTATTGGCTTAATCAGGGGTAGTAAGCCCTGTAATATAAAAGATTGGCATTATTGTACGGGAAATAAATTTTTTTCGTCAGCGATTGGGGAAACTTTTCTTAAAATAATATTGTGAATTTATTCAGTAAAATTACAGAAATTCAAAAAAATCATCTTACAATAGCCTTAATAAATACAAACTTGGATAAGAAATGGCGAGTGGCTTACTTTTATTACTAGATGATATAGCAACAATTTTAGATGATGTTGCTTTAATGAGCAAAATGGCTGCCAAGAAAACTGCCGGAGTTTTAGGTGACGATTTGGCCTTAAATGCTCAGCAAGTAACAGGTGTGCGCGCAGATCGTGAACTACCTATTGTTTGGAAGGTGGCTAAAGGCTCATTTGTTAATAAGCTTATTTTAGTTCCTTTAGCATTGTTAATTAGTGTAATTGCACCTTGGCTTATTAATCCGCTATTAATGCTCGGAGGTTTATTTTTATGTTATGAGGGAGTAGAGAAAGTTCTTCATACGATTATGCATAAAAAAGCTTCTACATCAGAGGAAGCAAAAGCAGAGCTTGAAAATGAAGAATTAGACTTAGCAACGTTTGAAAAAGAAAAAATAAAAGGAGCAGTAAGAACTGATTTTATTTTATCGGCTGAGATCGTGGTGATTACGCTTGGTACAGTTGCTACGGCTACTTTAATGACAAAGGTAAGCGTTTTAAGTGTTATTGCTGTTGTGATGACGATTGGCGTTTATGGCCTAGTTGGTATGATTGTTAAGATTGATGATTTGGGATTATATTTAACAGAACAGTCGACCTCATTTAAACAAACTATAGGTCGAGGCCTATTAGCTTTTGCTCCTATTTTGATGAAATTACTTTCAATCGTGGGCACTATTGCAATGTTTTTAGTGGGTGGCGGGATTATTAATCATACGATTCCATTACTTCATCACTTAACTGAAGACACAGTGGATCATGTAGAAACAATACCAGCAGTGGGTAACATCATTGGTGCTTTAACACCAACATTGATTAACTTTGGAATAGGACTTGTTGCAGGTGCAATTGTTCTATTAATTGTGAGCTTAATACAAAAAATGTGGCCTAAAAAAGCATCGGGTTCATGATGCCATTCTAAAAAGAAGAGGGAAATTATGCGCTGGAAAGGTCGACGAATTAGTAGCAATGTTGAGGACCGTCGAGGTGGTGGCGGTGTTAGAGCAGGCGGTATCAGTATTATTGGTTTGGTTGTTGCATTTGTTGCGTGGAAGTTCTTTGGTGTTGACCCACAGCAGGCTTATCAAGCAACGCAGCAAGTTACTGCTTCACAACAATCAAATGCAACTGCGCCAGAAAGTTTAACGGCCGAGCAAAAAGAAGCCTCGGATTTTGTTGGAACGGTTTTGGCTGATACGGAAGATACTTGGACCCCTATATTTAAACAGTTAGGTAAAAGCTATACGCCACCAACATTAGTATTGTTTAGTGGAATGGTTCAGTCAGGATGTGGTACTGCCCAATCTGCGATGGGGCCATTTTATTGTCCTGCAGACCAAAAGGTTTATATCGATACAGAATTCTTTAAAGATATGCGTCAGCAAATGGGAATTTCTGGTGAGCAGAACCAAACTGAGCTTTCTAGGGAAGATCAGGCTGGCGATTTCGCACAAGCTTATGTGGTTGCACATGAAGTAGGGCACCATGTTCAAACCTTGCTGGGTATTTCGTCACAAGTCCAGCAAGCTCGTGCACAAGTCAGTCAAAGAGAAGGTAATCAATTATCTGTTCGTCAAGAATTGCAAGCTGATTGTTTAGCGGGTATTTGGGCGAGTCATAATCAACAACGAACTCAATTTTTAGAGCAAGGTGACATTGAAGAAGCGATGGATGCTGCTCAAAAAATTGGAGATGATTATTTACAGAAGCGCTCTACGGGTCAGGTTGTTCCAGATAGTTTTACTCATGGTAGTAGTGAACAGCGCATGCATTGGTTTCAGGTTGGTTTAAAAACTGGTGATATTAACCAATGCGATACTTTTAATAATCCAGTTTAAAATTCTATAGGATGAGTCTTGTTAAACATAATTTAATAAGCTCATCTTTTTTGTTTCGATCATAACTATAAATAATGTTAAGAAATTTAACAGATTGATAGATTGTTCAATCAATTCGTTAAACTTGCATCCGAATTTTCATTTTTTATGATCATGGCATTATTAATGCCTGCATTTTGTTTAGTTTGGTCGACCTAGCAAAATTTTCTTATTTGGTCGTTGACCCAGAAGAAGGGTGTTCATGGGTAATTTTTTTCTACTACAAGCATTTACAGTGGTTTTTGCGCTATCAATCGCAACCACGATTTTTAATAAACGTATTTTGGGTTTTCCCCAAGCGATTGGTGTTCCTCTTGTTTCTGCGATTTTTGTCTTTATTCTACAGTGGGGTGCTAGCCTACTAAATGGTAATCAGTTTATAACCATTAATATTCATAATATTGAAGAAGCAGTACGCCATATCGATTTTTATGATTTTTTAATTAATGGTGTTATTTGTTTTATTCTGACTTCTTCGGCACTCAAATTTAAAATCTCAGATCTAAAAAGTTATTGGAAGCAAATCAGTATTTTGGCAACGATTGCCTTAGTACTTTGTGCTGTATTGTTTGGTAGTTTACTCTACGGATTCCAATTACTGGTTGGATATCATGTGCCAATTCTGGTGCTGTTACTTTTAGGTGCAGCTTTAGGGGCAACAGACCCAATTGGAATTAAAGGTGTGCTTAGTTCGATTCGCGCACCTCATCATTTAATTGTTAAGCTAGAAGGTGAATCAT
Source organism: Acinetobacter sp. LMB-5 (assembly GCF_001541635.1). Taxonomy (NCBI): domain Bacteria; kingdom Pseudomonadati; phylum Pseudomonadota; class Gammaproteobacteria; order Moraxellales; family Moraxellaceae; genus Acinetobacter; species Acinetobacter sp. LMB-5. Next base: position 265,616 of record NZ_LRDR01000008.1, read on the forward strand.
TATTTAATGATGCAATGTGTATTGCATTGTTTATGACTTTGCTTAATGTTTTGCAAGGTGAACATTTCTCATTAGTGGCAACATTAGAAGCTCTACTTTATGAAATTGTTGTCGCTGTCGGCATTGGTTGGGCATTTGGGGTAGGGGTGTTGCGTCTATTGCGTGGTAAACACGAAATGGAGTCCCTGATTTTAACAACAGCTTTACTTGCAAGTGGAGCATATTTGGTTGCTTTGTTTGCGCATGCATCAGCACCGATTGCTTGTGTAATTGGCGGTTTAATTGTTGGAAACAAATGGAAAGAAATACGCGAAGAGCGAGAGATTCAAGAAGTTAATCATTTTTGGCATACAGTAGAAGGAATCATTAACTCATTCTTATTTACTTTAATTGGCTTAGAGTTATTTATTCTTGATCTAAACTTTAGCCTGATTTTAGGCGGTATTGTTGCATTCTTTATTCTTCATATTTCTCGTTTTGCTGCCAACTTTATGGCTTTCGCTTTTTTTCCCACAATGCGTAGAACTAAAAGCTACAACGGTAGTTTGACTATTTTATCTTGGGGTGGGGTACGAGGAGGAATTTCACTTGCATTGATTTTGGCAGTAGCCAATATCCCTGCCTTAAGTCCCTATAGTAGTATCCTGATTGGATATACATTTATTAGTGTATTGTTATCAGGTATTGTGTGCGGCCTAGGTTTACCAGCTGTGATGAATGCTTTTTATTACAACCCCAACGAAGAAACTGAAGGCTTAAAAGGCTTCTATCAAAGGTTGTGCCATAAGATGAACCGAAGAGGTTTTCAGTATATTGTGGGGGAGGATGCGCTGGGTAGAGAAACAATCACCGTTTATAATCCAGATATTCTTGTAGACCAAAAAACTGAGGATGGAATTGCGACAATGCATGACCCGAATAAGTTACAAGAAGTAAAAAGATTTGAGAGTCCAGATAATTTCTAAATATAAATAGTTTTAAAATTTATAAGATATTTAAAAATGAGGTTTTAGTGTAATAGTAAAATATTACCTAAAGCCTTTTTTTTCTATATATATCATTAATAATATATTTTATTTTATTAAGATATTAATAATTGTTATATAAATATTTTAATTAAATGATTTTTCAACAAATGGTAAATAGTAAAATAATAAATTTGTTTTATATATAAAACGTTTAACGTGATTTTTCATTAAATTAACATAAGAAAAACTTAACTAAGACTTATATATAATTTCTATTAATTAAAATTTTTTCTTTAGGTACTTTAGTATTTGTTTTTTTTATTTTAAAGTGTTTAATGTAAAAATGATCACATTACTTAATGTTTTTAAGTTGTAGGTCAAAAACTTAGAAAGATTAAGTAAAAAGAATTATACATAAAATCATTTAAATCAATAATATAAAAGGAATACAGATATGCCTGAAATACAAATTATTGCCAAGGATAGTCACGATACCTTGTCAACAATCCAGGGAACTTCTGCAAAGCTTTCAGAAGCGTCGGTCGTATTGGTAAAAGTGGCTGCCAGTGATGTATTGGTAGTGAATAGGGAGGGTACCAATGCAGTCATTCGCCTGAAAAATGGCGAGACTATTGTTATTGAAGGCTTCTTTAGTGGAACAGCTGAGCCTAAAGATAACAGTCTTGTTTTTCAAGATGAAAATGGACAGTTGATTTGGGCAAAATTCAAAGATGCTGAAAATGATGCGGACGCCGATGCCGATGCGGACGCTGACGCTGACAGTGATGTTGAACCACAAGCTCTGGTAGCTGAGGATTTACCTGCTGCTTTACCGGCAGAAGCACCACAAGAGTTGGTATCTGACGTTATTTACCAGCCTATTTCTTCAATTGAACCATTACTTTATCACGATGCAGGTGTAAACCCATGGTTGTGGGCAGCTATTCCTTTAGTTGCGGGCGGTATTATCGCTGCAGCATCGAATAGTGATAATGATGATGACTCAACACCTGCTGACACTACTCCACCAAATACAGATGGAGTTACTTTCTCTGTTGACCCTGTTACTTCAGATAACGTAATTAATGCATCAGAAGCAGCAGGTAATGTCACGATTACTGGTGTTTTGAAAAACATTCCAGCAGATGCGGCCAATACGGCCGTTACAGTTGTTATTAATGGGGTAACTTATAATGCAACTGTAGACAAAACAGCGGGTACATGGACAGTAAGTGTGCCTGGTAGTGGTCTAACAGCTGATGCAGATAAAACCATTGATGCGACTGTAACGTTTACAGATGCGGCAGGTAATAGCAGTACTGTTAAAGATACACAAACTTATACGATTGATACTGCTGCTCCTAATACGGATGAGGTTGATTTTTCGGTTGATTCTGTAACAGCTGACAATGTGGTTAATGCATCAGAAGCGGCTGGTGATGTGACTATTACAGGTGTTTTGAAAAATATTCCGTCAGATGCAACCAATACTGTAGTAACAGTTGTTGTGAATGGGGTGACTTATACTGCAACTGTAGATAGTGCAGCAGGAACATGGACAGTAAATGTGCCTGGCAGTGGCTTAGAGGCAGATGCAGATAAAACCATTGATGCTATTGTAACGTTTACAGATGCAGCAGGTAACAGCAGTACGGTTAGCGATACACAAACTTATACGATTGATACAGCTGCACCAAATACAGCTG